>NZ_JBJQMC010000084.1:0-565 GCF_046486085.1 Escherichia sp. WS568 | reverse complement strand
TTATTATGGTGATCCCCTGGGCGAAATGCGCCTGGTAAGCAGAGTTTTTGAAATGTAAGGCCTTTGAATAAGACAAAAGGCTGCCTCATCGCTAACTTTGCAACAGTGCCTTTCACCCTCGATGCCAACCACGTCAGGTGGCAAATTTTCGACATTAACCGCGACGATGCTAAATTTCATGGAGAAGTGCGTGGGTGAAATAGCCGGTCGTCAGTCATAAAGGGCAGGGGAGTACCGTTGGCCCGGCGTTCGATAGTACCGTCCGGATACTGCCAGATATCGGCGTCCAGGGAGATGTCCTGAAGCGCGGTGTCCGGAATTTCAGGTTTGTGTCTCTACAAAGACTAACTATCAGAAAAACTCATCGAGCATCAAATGAAACTGCAATTTATTCATATCAGGATTATCAATACCATATTTTTGAAAAAGCCGTTTCTGTAATGAAGGAGAAAATTCACCGAGGCAGTTCCATAGGATGGCAAGATCCTGGTATCGGTCTGCGATTCCGACTCGTCCAACATCAATACAACCTATTAATTTCCCCTCGTCAAAAATAAGGTTATCA
>NZ_JBJQMC010000083.1:0-566 GCF_046486085.1 Escherichia sp. WS568 | reverse complement strand
CCGGCAAACCAAAAGTATGGGTTGTTGTCTGGCGGCAACGATGTATCCACTCGCCCACTGACTGTTTTTTACGTCAGTGTTCCATTGTGTGACAACCACAGTGCTGTAACAGCAACCAGCCTGCTTTACCCAAACTCCAGTCCAGATTTTAACTGAACCGCCATTCACACCCTGACCACGCTGCCCGTACCGGGACGGCTGTTGCCTGCGTGTCGTCTGGCGGCTGAGGAATATGACTATGTACGCAAAATCCTTTATCGCTCTTGATGGCAACGGACGTCTGACGGGCGCCCGTACTGCACAGGCCGCACCTTATGCTAACTACACCTGCCACTTGTGTGGCAGTGCACTCAGATACCATCCGCAATACGACACTGAACTTCCCTGGTTTGAACACACTGACGACAGGCTGACAGAGCACGGTCAACAGTGCCCTTATGTCAGGCCGGAGCGCAGAGAAATACAGTTGATTAAACGTCTGCAGCAATTCGTACCGGATGCCTTACCCGTGGTGCGTAAAGCCAGCTGGCACTGCAGACAATGTCACCACGATTATTATGGGGAGC
>NZ_JBJQMC010000082.1:0-592 GCF_046486085.1 Escherichia sp. WS568 | reverse complement strand
GGCACTGTTGCAAATAGTCGGTGGTGATAAACTTATCATCCCCTTTTGCTGATGGAGCTGCACATGAACCCATTCAAAGGCCGGCATTTTCAGCGTGACATCATTCTGTGGGCCGTACGCTGGTACTGCAAATACGGCATCAGTTACCGTGAGCTGCAGGAGATGCTGGCTGAACGCGGAGTGAATGTCGATCACTCCACGATTTACCGCTGGGTTCAGCGTTATGCGCCTGAAATGGAAAAACGGCTGCGCTGGTACTGGCGTAACCCTTCCGATCTTTGCCCGTGGCACATGGATGAAACCTACGTGAAGGTCAATGGCCGCTGGGCGTATCTGTACCGGGCCGTCGACAGCCGGGGCCGCACTGTCGATTTTTATCTCTCCTCCCGTCGTAACAGCAAAGCTGCATACCGGTTTCTGGGTAAAATCCTCAACAACGTGAAGAAGTGGCAGATCCCGCGATTCATCAACACGGATAAAGCGCCCGCCTATGGTCGCGCGCTTGCTCTGCTCAAACGCGAAGGCCGGTGCCCGTCTGACGTTGAACACCGACAGATTAAGTACCGGAACAACGTGATTGAATGCGATCATG
>NZ_JBJQMC010000081.1:0-620 GCF_046486085.1 Escherichia sp. WS568 | reverse complement strand
GCAGAGTGGGAAGCGAAAATCCTGGAACTGGCTGGCTTCCTGGATTCTTACATTCCGGAACCAGAGCGTGCGATTGACAAGCCGTTCCTGCTGCCGATCGAAGACGTATTCTCCATCTCCGGTCGTGGTACCGTTGTTACCGGTCGTGTAGAACGCGGTATCATCAAAGTTGGTGAAGAAGTTGAAATCGTTGGTATCAAAGAGACTCAGAAGTCTACCTGTACTGGCGTTGAAATGTTCCGCAAACTGCTGGACGAAGGCCGTGCTGGTGAGAACGTAGGTGTTCTGCTGCGTGGTATCAAACGTGAAGAAATCGAACGTGGTCAGGTACTGGCTAAGCCGGGCACCATCAAGCCGCACACCAAGTTCGAATCTGAAGTGTACATTCTGTCCAAAGATGAAGGCGGCCGTCATACTCCGTTCTTCAAAGGCTACCGTCCGCAGTTCTACTTCCGTACTACTGACGTGACTGGTACCATCGAACTGCCGGAAGGCGTAGAGATGGTAATGCCGGGCGACAACATCAAAATGGTTGTTACCCTGATCCACCCGATCGCGATGGACGACGGTCTGCGTTTCGCAATCCGTGAAGGCGGCCGTACCGTTGGCGCGGGCGTTGT
>NZ_JBJQMC010000080.1:0-628 GCF_046486085.1 Escherichia sp. WS568 | reverse complement strand
TGCCATTCGTTATAATGCTCGAACGCCTCTGCAAGGTTCTTTGCTGCCGTTAACCCGTCTGGTTTAGGCATGATACTGATGTAGTCACGCTTTATCGTTTTCACGAAGCTCTCTGCTATGCCGTTACTCTCCGGACTCCGCACCGCCGTGTTCTTCGGTTCAAGCCCCAACATCCGGGCAAACTGCCGTGTTTCATTAGCCCGGTAGCATGAACCATTATCCGTCAGCCACTCTACTGGAGACGCCGGAAGCTCGTTGCCGAAGCGGCGTTCCACCGCTCCCAGCATGACGTCCTGTACTGTTTCACTGTCGAAGCCGCCCGTAGTGACTGCCCAGTGCAGTGCCTCACGGTCACAGCAGTCCAGCGCGAACGTGACTCGCAGTTTTTCTCCGTTATCACAGCGGAACTCGAACCCGTCAGAGCACCATCGTTGATTGCTTTCTTTCACGGCCACTTTGCCAGTATGTGCCCGTTTCGATGGCGGTACAGCGGTTTTTCGCTCAAGCAACAGCGCATTCTGGCGCATGATCCGGTAAACACGTTTGGCATTGATCGCAGGCATACCATCAAGTTCGGCCTGTCTGCGAAGCAGCGCCCATACCCGACGATAACCATACGTGGGCAGCT
>NZ_JBJQMC010000079.1:0-644 GCF_046486085.1 Escherichia sp. WS568 | reverse complement strand
CGTTCCAGGTACACCGTGTTCCACAGCACGATAGCCGCCGTCACCAGGTTGAGGCCGCTGGCCCGGTAGCGCTGCTGCTCGAAGCTCCGATCCCTGATTTCCCCAAGGCGGTTGAAGAACACCGCCCTGGCCAGCGAGTTGCGCGCCTCACCTTTGTTCAGGCCGGCATGCACGCGGCGGCGCAGTTCAACACTTTGCAGCCAGTCCAGGATGAACAGCGTGCGCTCGATCCGGCCCAGCTCGCGCAGGGCCACGGCCAGTCCGTTCTGGCGCGGGTAGCTGCCGAGCTTGCGCAGCATCAGCGAGGCGGTGACGGTGCCCTGCTTGATCGAGCTGGCCAGGCGCAGGATGTCGTCCCAGTGGGCACGCACGTGCTTGATGTTCAGGGTGCCGCCGATCAGCGGGCGCAACGTCGGGTAGGCTTGCACGCCCTGCGGCACGTACAGCTTGGTTTCGCCGAGGTCGCGGATGCGCGGCGCGAAGCGGAAGCCTAGCAGGTGCATCAGGGCAAAGACGTGATCGGTGAAGCCGGCCGTGTCGGTGTAGTGCTCCTCGATCCGCAGGTCGGACTCGTGGTACAGCAGGCCGTCGAGCACATAGGTGGAATCGCGGACGCCGACATTCACCACGCGGGTGCTGAACGG
>NZ_JBJQMC010000078.1:0-646 GCF_046486085.1 Escherichia sp. WS568 | reverse complement strand
TTGGCTTAGAAGCAGCCATCATTTAAAGAAAGCGTAATAGCTCACTGGTCGAGTCGGCCTGCGCGGAAGATGTAACGGGGCTAAACCATGCACCGAAGCTGCGGCAGCGACACTATGTGTTGTTGGGTAGGGGAGCGTTCTGTAAGCCTGTGAAGGTGTACTGTGAGGTATGCTGGAGGTATCAGAAGTGCGAATGCTGACATAAGTAACGATAAAGCGGGTGAAAAGCCCGCTCGCCGGAAGACCAAGGGTTCCTGTCCAACGTTAATCGGGGCAGGGTGAGTCGACCCCTAAGGCGAGGCCGAAAGGCGTAGTCGATGGGAAACAGGTTAATATTCCTGTACTTGGTGTTACTGCGAAGGGGGGACGGAGAAGGCTATGTTGGCCGGGCGACGGTTGTCCCGGTTTAAGCGTGTAGGCTGGTTTTCCAGGCAAATCCGGAAAATCAAGGCTGAGGCGTGATGACGAGGCACTACGGTGCTGAAGCAACAAATGCCCTGCTTCCAGGAAAAGCCTCTAAGCATCAGGTAACATCAAATCGTACCCCAAACCGACACAGGTGGTCAGGTAGAGAATACCAAGGCGCTTGAGAGAACTCGGGTGAAGGAACTAGGCAAAATGGTGCCGTAACTTCGGGAGAAGGCAC
>NZ_JBJQMC010000077.1:0-650 GCF_046486085.1 Escherichia sp. WS568 | reverse complement strand
GCGACTCAGGGCAAACGCACCTTCTTCTGTGGTGGCACCATTCTGTGCATCCACAACCCGGATACCCTGTCCGGAGGTTGCCACCCCGAGGTTACTGTTTCCGACATTTGTAAACGCAAGCCAGGTTTTGCCGGTTGCCTGACCACCATTAATCACCAGCTGGTCAGAGGTATTGCTGCCATCAAGGCGAACACGCATATTGATGGTGCCGCCCTGACCAGTGAGGTTGGTGGTGGTCAGTTTATGGAACGTTACCGGGGAGTCGCCTTTTGCAACAGCACGGCTCAGCACGGCATCCTGTGTTGTCTGATTATCAAAGCGAATCTCCCCTGCGTTAACAATATCGCCGGTACTGACCACATCGCCATTCAGTACCATGCTGGCACCTTTACTGAGCTGTGTTCTGCCACTCAGACTTCCCCCGGCAGCCAGCGTCAGTGTTCCACGATGTCCGACAGTGGTGTTGCTGGCCAGTCCTCCGGCATTAACCGTAAAGCTGCCGCCATTTTCCAGCAGCAGTCCGCTGGCCTGACCGGATGTGCCATCAATACTGAACTTACCGCTGGCATTGGTCCCCTCAACAGTGGCACCACTGTCTGCAATCAGGGCACTACCGGATGTCATGGTGACATCTGTTGCCTTACCACCGG
>NZ_JBJQMC010000076.1:0-718 GCF_046486085.1 Escherichia sp. WS568 | reverse complement strand
TGTAGTGGTCAAGTAATATTGGCCACGGTTTTACAGTAAAAACGGTATCTGTTCTCTGATTCTTCCGGCGTCAACCCACCGTTGTAATGGTGAGGCCTGACGCTATTGTAATAATTCAGGATATAACCGCTAATTTGTTGCCGGGCCTCGTCCTTGCCTACGTAACCATCCGTCGGCACCCATTCTGTTTTCAGACTGCGGAAGAAGCGTTCCATAGGACTGTTATCCCAGCAGTTTCCCCGTCGGCTGACACTTTGCTTTATCCTGTAACGCCAGAGAAGCTGTTGATATTTCAGTCCTGTATACTGACTTCCCTGGTCGCTATGGAACATGACGTCCCGCGGCTGACCACGCACCTCATACGCCATCCGCAAGGCACTGCTTATCAGTGCAGTATCGGCATTCGCTGACAGGCTCCAGCCGATAACCCTGCGGGCAAAAAGATCCATGACGACCGCCAGATAGCACCAGCGATTTCCTGCCCAGATATACGTAATATCTCCGCACCATACCCTGTCTGGCTCCGGTACAGCGAACTGACGCTCGAGCAGATTCGGCAAACACGTATGCTCCTGACAGGCATTTTTGTATTGATGTTTTCCGGGCTGACAACTGCTCAGGTTCAGGTATTTCATCAGCCGTCCGGCACGATAACGGCTCATCGGGACGCCGTTTTGGGTCAGCATTTCAGCCAGCGTGCGCGCGCCTGCAGAGCCCC
>NZ_JBJQMC010000075.1:0-719 GCF_046486085.1 Escherichia sp. WS568 | reverse complement strand
TATTATGGTGATCCCCTGGGCGAAATGCGCCTGGTAAGCAGAGTTTTTGAAATGTAAGGCCTTTGAATAAGACAAAAGGCTGCCTCATCGCTAACTTTGCAACAGTGCCGAAAAGTGAACGTCCTTCCGGACTGACTCAGGCAATCATTGAAGTGGGGCGCATCAACAAAACGCTGTATCTGCTTAATTATATTGATGATGAAGATTACCGCCGGCGCATTCTGACCCAGCTTAATCGGGGAGAAAGTCGCCATGCCGTTGCCAGAGCCATCTGTCACGGTCAAAAAGGTGAGATAAGAAAACGATATACCGACGGTCAGGAAGATCAACTGGGCGCACTGGGGCTGGTCACTAACGCCGTCGTGTTATGGAACACTATTTATATGCAGGCAGCCCTGGATCATCTCCGGGCGCAGGGTGAAACACTGAATGATGAAGATATCGCACGCCTCTCCCCGCTTTGCCACGGACATATCAATATGCTCGGCCATTATTCCTTCACGCTGGCAGAACTGGTGACCAAAGGACATCTGAGACCATTAAAAGAGGCGTCAGAGGCAGAAAACGTTGCTTAACGTGAGTTTTCGTTCCACTGAGCGTCAGACCCCAATACGTGCGCAACAACCGTCTTCCGGAGCCTGTCATACGCGTAAAACAGCCAGCGCTGGCGCGATTTAGCCCCGACGTATCCCCACTGTTCGTCCATTTCCGCGCAGACG
>NZ_JBJQMC010000074.1:0-812 GCF_046486085.1 Escherichia sp. WS568 | reverse complement strand
ACTTCGACGACTACCTGCTGCCGGCCGAGAAGTTCGCCGCACTCAAGCGCGAGCAGGCCCTGCCCCTGGCGATCAACCCGAACAGCGACCAGTACCTGGAAGAGCGTTTGCAGCTGCTGGACGAGCAGTTGGCCACCGTCACCCGCCTGGCCAAGGACAACGAGCTGCCCGATGCCATCCTCACCGAGTCAGGGCTGAAAATCACCCCGCTGGATGCGGCGGTGCCGGATCGGGCGCAGGCGCTGATCGACCAAACCAGCCAGTTACTGCCGCGCATCAAGATCACCGAACTGCTGATGGACGTGGACGACTGGACGGGCTTCAGCCGCCACTTCACCCACTTGAAGGACGGGGCCGAGGCCAAAGACAGGACGTTGCTGCTGTCCGCAATCCTCGGTGATGCGATCAACCTCGGGCTGACCAAGATGGCCGAGTCGAGCCCCGGCCTGACCTACGCCAAGCTGTCCTGGCTGCAAGCCTGGCACATCCGCGACGAAACCTATTCGGCGGCCTTGGCCGAGCTGGTCAACCACCAGTATCGCCACGCCTTTGCCGCCCACTGGGGCGACGGCACGACCTCATCCTCCGATGGCCAGCGCTTCCGCGCGGGTGGCCGGGGCGAGAGCACCGGGCACGTCAACCCGAAGTACGGTAGCGAGCCGGGACGGCTGTTCTATACCCATATCTCCGACCAGTACGCGCCGTTCAGCACCCGCGTGGTGAATGTCGGCGTCCGCGATTCCACCTATGTGCTCGACGGCCTGCTGTACCACGAGTCCGACCTGCGGATCGAGGAGCACTACACCGACACG
>NZ_JBJQMC010000073.1:0-843 GCF_046486085.1 Escherichia sp. WS568 | reverse complement strand
GCGTTTCAGACACGGTTATCAGTGCCGGAGGCGGACAGAGCCTTCAGGGGCAGGCAGTGAATACCACTCTGAACGGCGGTGAGCAGTGGGTACATGAAGGCGGGATTGCAACGGGTACCGTCATTAATGAGAAGGGCTGGCAGGCCGTCAAATCCGGCGCAATGGCAACCGACACGGTTGTGAATACCGGCGCGGAAGGGGGACCAGATGCAGAAAATGGTGATACCGGGCAGTTTGTTCGCGGAAATGCCGTACGCACCACCATCAATAAAAATGGTCGTCAGATTGTGGCTGCTGAAGGAACGGCAAATACCACTGTGGTTTATGCCGGCGGCGACCAGACTGTACATGGTCACGCACTGGATACCACGCTGAATGGGGGGTACCAGTATGTGCACAACGGCGGTACGGCGTCTGGCACTGTTGTAAACAGTGACGGCTGGCAGATTATCAAGGAAGGTGGTCTGGCGGATTTCACCACCGTTAACCAGAAAGGCAAACTGCAGGTGAACGCCGGTGGTACCGCCACACATGTCACCCTGAAACAGGGTGGAGCACTGGTTACCAGTACTGCGGCAACGGTTCTTGGCAGCAACCGTCTGGGCAATTTCACGGTGGAAAACGGTAAGGCTGACGGCGTTGTTCTGGAGTCCGGCGGTCGCCTGGATGTACTGGAAGGCCATTCAGCGCAGAAAACACGGGTGGATGACGGCGGAACCCTGGCAGTGTCTGCCGGTGGTAAGGCAACAGATGTCACCATGACATCCGGTAGTGCCCTGATTGCAGACAGTGGTGCCACTGTTGAGGGGACCAATGCCAGCGGTAAGTTCAGTATTGATGGCA
>NZ_JBJQMC010000072.1:0-847 GCF_046486085.1 Escherichia sp. WS568 | reverse complement strand
ATACCACGTGTCCCGCCCTACTCATCGAGCTCACAGTATGTGCATTTTTGTGTACGGGGCTGTCACCCTGTATCGCGCGCCTTTCCAGACGCTTCCACTAACACACACACTAATTCAGGCTCTGGGCTGCTCCCCGTTCGCTCGCCGCTACTGGGGGAATCTCGGTTGATTTCTTTTCCTCGGGGTACTTAGATGTTTCAGTTCCCCCGGTTCGCCTCATTAACCTATGGATTCAGTTAATGATAGTGTGACGAATCACACTGGGTTTCCCCATTCGGAAATCGCCGGTTATAACGGTTCATATCACCTTACCGACGCTTATCGCAGATTAGCACGTCCTTCATCGCCTCTGACTGCCAGGGCATCCACCGTGTACGCTTAGTCGCTTAACCTCACAACCCGAAGATGTTTCTTTCGATTCGTCATCGTGTTGCGAAAATTTGAGAGACTCACGAACAACTTTCGTTGTTCAGTGTTTCAATTTTCAGCTTGATCCAGATTTTTAAAGAGCAAATATCTCAAACGTCACCCGAAGATGAGTTTTGAGATATTAAGGCAGGTGACTTTCACTCACAAACCAGCAAGTGGCGTCCCCTAGGGGATTCGAACCCCTGTTACCGCCGTGAAAGGGCGGTGTCCTGGGCCTCTAGACGAAGGGGACGTATCAGTCTGCTTCGCAAGACGCCTTGCTTTTCACTTTCTATCAGACAATCTGTGTGAGCACTTCAAAGAACGCTTCTTTAAGGTAAGGAGGTGATCCAACCGCAGGTTCCCCTACGGTTACCTTGTTACGACTTCACCCCAGTCATGAATCACAAAGTGGTAAGCGCCCTCCCGAAGGTTAAGC
>NZ_JBJQMC010000071.1:0-888 GCF_046486085.1 Escherichia sp. WS568 | reverse complement strand
GTCGCTGCCGCAGCTTCGGTGCATGGTTTAGCCCCGTTACATCTTCCGCGCAGGCCGACTCGACCAGTGAGCTATTACGCTTTCTTTAAATGATGGCTGCTTCTAAGCCAACATCCTGGCTGTCTGGGCCTTCCCACATCGTTTCCCACTTAACCATGACTTTGGGACCTTAGCTGGCGGTCTGGGTTGTTTCCCTCTTCACGACGGACGTTAGCACCCGCCGTGTGTCTCCCGTGATAACATTCTCCGGTATTCGCAGTTTGCATCGGGTTGGTAAGTCGGGATGACCCCCTTGCCGAAACAGTGCTCTACCCCCGGAGATGAATTCACGAGGCGCTACCTAAATAGCTTTCGGGGAGAACCAGCTATCTCCCGGTTTGATTGGCCTTTCACCCCCAGCCACAAGTCATCCGCTAATTTTTCAACATTAGTCGGTTCGGTCCTCCAGTTAGTGTTACCCAACCTTCAACCTGCCCATGGCTAGATCACCGGGTTTCGGGTCTATACCCTGCAACTTAACGCCCAGTTAAGACTCGGTTTCCCTTCGGCTCCCCTATTCGGTTAACCTTGCTACAGAATATAAGTCGCTGACCCATTATACAAAAGGTACGCAGTCACCCCATAAAGAGGCTCCCACTGCTTGTACGTACACGGTTTCAGGTTCTTTTTCACTCCCCTCGCCGGGGTTCTTTTCGCCTTTCCCTCACGGTACTGGTTCACTATCGGTCAGTCAGGAGTATTTAGCCTTGGAGGATGGTCCCCCCATATTCAGACAGGATACCACGTGTCCCGCCCTACTCATCGAGCTCACAGTATGTGCATTTTTGTGTACGGGGCTGTCACCCTGTATCGCGCGCCTTTCCAGACGCTTCCACTAACACACACACT
>NZ_JBJQMC010000070.1:0-910 GCF_046486085.1 Escherichia sp. WS568 | reverse complement strand
GTCCTAAGACATCAATCATCTGCTCTCCAATGACTAGTCTAAAAACTAGTATTAAGACTATCACTTATTTAAGTGATATTGGTTGTCTGGAGATTCAGGGGGCCAGTCTAACTGCATCGCCATCCGCAAGGTAACTGTAGAAGTGTCTTAAGAGAGTGCATTGCGTTGCCCATAACTTAAAACAGCTTAGATCCTTGTTCGCCAGAAAGTTTCATCCATTTTCTTCCACCCAGGTTGCGGAAGAACCACTTTTCATCCGTCGTTGACAGATGTGAAGTATGCGGGAGAAAAAGTGAATATCTAACTGTAATAACTCAGACCGGTACGAGTACTCGGGACGTCTACAATCATTCAGGGCAAAGTGCTAAAATTTCTCTATCCCGGGATGCCCCTACCAACGCAGCACTCCCGGAGATATCATTACAGCTCTGCAACTGATTTCCGCGACTGAACCGCTCAGTTCCTATCCTTCCAGTTGCCCTCCTGCCCCCCCTCCCTGCTGTATACCCCGGTACCACAACTCGGGCAGCACTTTTCCCCCTCATAATTTTCGTCACACATCACACAAAACCACTTTCTCACCTTCACCGTATAATCCGGAACCGTCATACCCTGCAGATGCAAACGACGGGCCTCTTTCTCTGCCGGGTCAAGCCAGGTGCATCGCAGCAGGATTTTCTCAGCGACAGTCATCTGGTCATGTTCAAACCACGGTGGTTGTCCGTCATTGCCCCGCTGAAGTGTTAACGGGCATCCACAGGACACACAGCACAAAACGTCCTGGCGGTTGTGCTTCGCTGCTTCTTTCGCCGTAACAAAATGGCCTTTGCTGTCATTCGCCATATAACAGTTCAGAATTCGCATATTTCCTCCTGAGTTGTCCGGGGAATACTGAATCCTCCGGTCTGGC
>NZ_JBJQMC010000069.1:0-946 GCF_046486085.1 Escherichia sp. WS568 | reverse complement strand
TCACCGAGGCAGTTCCATAGGATGGCAAGATCCTGGTATCGGTCTGCGATTCCGACTCGTCCAACATCAATACAACCTATTAATTTCCCCTCGTCAAAAATAAGGTTATCAAGTGAGAAATCACCATGAGTGACGACTGAATCCGGTGAGAATGGCAAAAGCTTATGCATTTCTTTCCAGACTTGTTCAACAGGCCAGCCATTACGCTCGTCATCAAAATCACTCGCATCAACCAAACCGTTATTCATTCGTGATTGCGCCTGAGCGAGACGAAATACGCGATCGCTGTTAAAAGGACAATTACTAACAGGAATCGAATGCAACCGGCGCAGGAACGCTGCCAGCGCATCAACAATATTTTCACCTGAATCAGGATATTCTTCTAATACCTGGAATGCTGTTTTCCCGGGGAGCGCAGTGGTGAGTAACCATGCATCATCAGGAGTACGGATAAAATGCTTGATGGTCGGAAGAGGCATAAATGCCGTCAGCCAGTTTAGTCTGACCATCTCATCTGTAACATCATTGGCAACGCTACCTTTGCCATGTTTCAGAAACAACTCTGGCGCATCGGGCTTCCCATACAATCGATAGATTGTCGCACCTGATTGCCCGACATTATCGCGAGCCCATTTATACCCATATAAATCAGCATCCAGGTTGGAATTTAATCGCGGCCTCGAGCAAGACGTTTCCCGTTGAATATGGCTCATAACACCCCTTGTATTACTGTTTATGTAAGCAGACAGTTTTATTGTTCATGATGATATATTTTTATCTTGTGCAATGTAACATCAGAGATTTTGAGACACAACGTGGATTTGTTGAATAAATCGGGCACTGTTGCAAAGTTAGCGATGAGGCAGCCTTTTGTCTTATTCAAAGGCCTTACATTTCAAAAACTCTGCTTACCAGGCGCATTTCGCCCAGGGGATCACCATAATAA
>NZ_JBJQMC010000068.1:0-1009 GCF_046486085.1 Escherichia sp. WS568 | reverse complement strand
TCGCTTATATTACTGAACTCATCAAGATAAAAACACTCCGACTTTAAGGTTCCAAAGAAACACTCCACCACAGCATTATCCAGACAATTGCCTTTTCTGGACATGCTTTGTTTAATACCATGTTCTTTAAGGATATTTTGATATCTTCTCATACGATACTGCCATCCCTGGTCAGAGTGCAGAACAGGATGCTCGTGAGGATTAAGCTTTTTGAATGCCTGATCGAGCATATTCTCGACCATGTTCATCACTGGTCTTTCCGAAAGGCTGTAAGAAATAACTTCGTTGTTGAAGAGATCTATTACTGGAGACAAATACAGCTTGCGCCCATTGACTGCAAATTCAGTAACATCGGTAACCCACTTCTCGTTTGGCCGCGTAGCCTTGAAATCTCTTTGGAGAACATTGGGGGCGGTTTGCCCTACCTCTCCTCTGTAAGAGCGGTATCGCTTGACCTTAATCGCTGCCTTCAGTGAGAGGATTCCCATCAGGCGCTGAACAGCTTTATGGTTAATCTGTTTCCCTTCTCGATGAAGAGACAGCGTTACCCTACGGTATCCGTATCGGCCTCTATTCTCATGATAAATCTCACCAATACGCTTTTTAACGTCCGCATACTTGTCAGGCTTGCTGAGAGCCTTTAGATGGTAATAAAACGTACTGCGCGGTATCTCCGCAGCCCTGAGAAGCTCATCAAGAGGATAAAACTGCCTTAGCTCGTTGAGTACTTTCACTTTTTCGTGGGATGAGCTAAGGCTTTCAGCTTTTTTAGATACACAAGCCGCGTTTCAAGAAATCGAACTTGCCTTTCAAGATCCTCAATGCGTCGGTCTTTTGACAGCTCCAATGCTGATGCCGCTTTTTCTGGATCAACTGATATTGCAATGTTTCTTTTGGTGCCAATCTTGAGCGCGCGTAAACCAGCTTCTCCGCGCTCTTCATAAACCTTCAGCCACCTGGCTACAGAACCACTACCAGCAAGCATAAAGTGAGCAGCAGCCTGATTAAG
>NZ_JBJQMC010000067.1:0-1088 GCF_046486085.1 Escherichia sp. WS568 | reverse complement strand
GCCATTTTAATCATCTGATATCTCACCAGATTATAAGCCAGTAAGACACCCCACAGCTCTTGCTCCACAAGCTCCGGTTTTTTACTTCTCAGCGTCAGCCTGCTCAGTTGCATCGTCTGTTTTATCTCCCTGTATCCCAGTTCGATTTCCCAGCGATGACTGTACAGATCCGCCATTTCTCCTCCGGGGAAGCGCATGGCGTCCGTCATCGACGTCAGCAGATGGCAGACTTTTCCTTTGCGCGTCACGGTCAGCAGGCGGGCTGTCACTTCATTTCCCAGTCCCGGCCACTTTTTTCGTGCCTGCGGGCTGGTTTTCAGCTTCACCAGATGATCGCCTTTACCCAGTTTTCTGATCTCTTCATATTGCGCTCCCTTTCTGAGAGGTATCATCCAGTGGCGGTGTTCTCCCGCCAGGCTCCAGGCATTTAACAGTCCCAGTGAGTAATAACCTTTATCCATTAACGTCAGAGTGTTATCGCCGGTTTGTTCTATAAGTTGCTCAGCAAGCTCATTTTCGCTGTTCTTCATCGTGCCGAAGGCTGCAGCCGTCAGCAGATGGCTGGTCAGTTCCATCTGGCAGACCATTTTGACCTGCGGGTAGAGCGCCGGGTTCCCGGCATGTGTCTGGCGGGGGAAGGCTGCATCGTTCTCTGGTGTATCCGGTGTGCGCCAGAACACACCATCGATGGCCAGCAGGGTCAGGCCGCACCAGTGCGGATGCGGCGTGGCGTTATGCCAGAGCTGCGCTGTTTTCGTGAACACGCGGCGGACAGCCTCACTTCCCAGGCGCTGGCGGGCCTGAATAACGGCACTGGGGGCAACGAAGGGGCGATTGCCCGGCAGCATGATGTCCAGGCGATTCACAATCTGGTGAAGAGGTTCTTTACGCTCAAGCGCCATGCCAACAATACACCAGACCATCATTTCGAGGGGAAGACGGCGCTTGCGTAGCGTTACAGTACCTGATTCGGCAAGGCAACGAGAGATGAGTTCGGGGTCGAGGTAATCCCCCAGAGAAGTCAGTGGGTTACGCAGAGAATCGTAACGGGATACCAGATCAAGAGCCTGTCCAATGTGCATAAAAAA
>NZ_JBJQMC010000066.1:0-1205 GCF_046486085.1 Escherichia sp. WS568 | reverse complement strand
TTATTATGGTGATCCCCTGGGCGAAATGCGCCTGGTAAGCAGAGTTTTTGAAATGTAAGGCCTTTGAATAAGACAAAAGGCTGCCTCATCGCTAACTTTGCAACAGTGCCGATTCAAGCAAGCCAACTTGTCGTCAAAATCGGTGTTGCAAAAACGGGAGTGACCATAGATTCCGTTTTCCAAGCGGACCCCGTGCTGTGTGGAAATCCGCCCACCTTGCCGGGCGCCGGTGCCGTGTGGAAATCCGCCCACCTTGCCGGGCGCCGGTGCCGTGTGGAAATCCACCCACCTTGCCGGGCGCCGGTGCCGTGTGGGAATCCGCCCACCTTGCCGGGCGCCGGTGCTGTGTGGAAATTCGCCCATCTTCATGACAAAAATTTGTCAAATGACAGGCTCATGTGTGCTGATTTATGTCAGACGGGATTTTGCTTATCAATTATTGAGAACAGAAATTTTCCTGAATCATCAATACTATACTTAGCAAGTAAAGGTGTTTTCTCATTTATCTGCTTGAGAGCAGGATCAAGGAAAGATCGTTTCAACTCTGCCAAGTTCTTCTGTTGGGATTCCGGCAAAAGGAAACGGTCATTTAACCAAGCATGAGTAGTAACCCATAAGCCTGAAGATTTGAATTGAGCAAGACTTTCATAAAGGCGGATCGTCCGTGGATTTCGAAGACTGCCACAATCGCGGAGCGAGTAGGTGGTGAACTGGTTCGTCAGGCCGTAAATGTACCGCAGGAGTTTATGGTTAAATTCGATTTCCCAGATACCACGAGCTGATCGGCTGCCAGCCTCTGTTAGCCAGGGGCGCGCGACGCAGTCAAAACTCCCTTCTTTCGGGTAAAAGATTACCGCAGAACGGCTTAACTCAAACACGCCTTCTTTAACATCCTTGATAGCCTGGTTACGGCTTACCTGAAAAATTTGCTGATAGTCAGCCACCTTTACTTTGAAAGTAGAGTCACCGAGTACAGCCATCTCATCATCATCTTCGCTTACTGAAGCTGTGAAATACGTCTGCATAAGACATAACCAGAGAACGCGCTTTGCTTTTAGCGAGAGGTAGTAAGCAGCTTCGGTAAGCTCGTTAGACGGCACTGTTGCAAAGTTAGCGATGAGGCAGCCTTTTGTCTTATTCAAAGGCCTTACATTTCAAAAACTCTGCTTACCAGGCGCATTTCGCCCAGGGGATCACCATAATAA
>NZ_JBJQMC010000063.1:0-1658 GCF_046486085.1 Escherichia sp. WS568 | reverse complement strand
CCTAAATTCCACGTGTGTTTTTTATTAGCTTCAAAAATCACTATTTCACGAAGAATTTAGACTGCTTCTCACACATTGTAACATTATTTACAACCACCTTTCAATCATTTTTGATAAATCATTGATTTCATCTTTGCTGCAATGATACTTAATAAACTCTGCAAGTTATCCACAGAGCAACACTCAATTTTATTGATGATATTCTTATTATACCAGACATTTTTCATACACTCCCTTGTACGGATAGTTTTCCGACAACTTCATGATTACATATCTTGCGGTTTTGATTATTTTTGCTGCAAGAAATACATACTTCAAACGAAAGGTCTTTATTTGCTGTCTGTATTCTGAAGAGTCCAAGGAATCAAACTTGAACAACAAAAATAGGTTATATGAAAGCATCATCATTTGAAACACGGCTTCATTCGCCCAAAATGACTTTAGCAAGAGATGACCCACCGCCATGTCGTATTTGGCTTCTTTGATATAGTTTTCAGCATTACCACGCTTTTCATAGTATATAACTACTTTTTCAGAAAGCAAGGTAGTATTTGTTACAAAGAAAAAGTAGTCGTATTCGGAACCTTCTAAAAGTGATAATTGTGCTCTTTCTTTTTCTGGTTTCAGTACGCGAGATACGACAAATCTTCTGTCTTTTTCCCATTTAACTAATTTTGTATACAGTTCTGTAGTTTCTCTACCTTCTTCTCCTTTAACGAATACAATTGATGAATTCGTTGCTTGTGAGGTGAGTGTAGAATAACTTTTGGCTTTAATTAAATATTTGCATCCAAGAGATTCTATCGTTTCGATAATTTTTTCATCAAAGTAGCCACTATCCATTCGAAATAAAATTTCTAAATCGTCTGATTTGATGTTAGCAACAATTTCTTTGATCATTTCCGCAGCACCGTTTGCAGTGTAAGTATTGCCACTTCTTACAAATCCGGTAACATATGCTTTTAATTCGTCGCAAAATGCAAATTGGATATTGTAGCATCGGTTTCCCAGTTTCTTAGGATTATATCCTTTTGACGCACCTTCTTGATGACCTTCTACGTTAATTACACTACTATCAATATCAATCGTAATGGATGTCAATTTACTTTTAGTGAGCAGTTTTTTAAAGACTTTAAAATTAATGTCTCTAAACATTTGGGTTGTCTTGAAGTTGAAGTTTCCTAGAAACCGTGACACTGTTTCAGGTTCTTTTACGGAAATATCAAACTCGTTGACGAGGGGATCATTTTGAAGTAGCTTTAGACGTTCTAACTTATCAATGCCAATGAAGTGACCGCAGAGCATGGTCTTTATATGATTCATCTTGATTTTATTTGTTGAGTCATTATCAAATACGAGGTCATTTTCAATAAAATCAAAAATCCCATTGCTTTTTGCATTCTCAAGGAGCAGAAAAAGACCTGCATTTGATGTTAGATTCTTAGCTTTGAAATCAATTTTATTAATCATAATTAGAACCCCTTTTTACTACTTTTCTTACTATTATTTTACCATATATCGAGTCATAAAAGCTGATAATTTAACATATTTTTGAGCACTTTTCTTTCACCCAATGGGTGAAAGCTGAATTTCGAAGGAATGCATATTTATCAAGGCTTTGATTATGCTTTTTGAAGTACTGACGTAGAATCTAGGTG
>NZ_JBJQMC010000062.1:0-1664 GCF_046486085.1 Escherichia sp. WS568 | reverse complement strand
GCAACAAGGTGTTGCACAGATGTGTCATGATGGCTTAGATTTGAACCAACGTTAGTGCATGGGATTTTCAGAGGGAAAAAATCATGTTTATTGATTCAGAAAAACGACTGAAACAACTTTCAGATGAGGCAAAGAAAAACACCGAGGATCTCGAAGAAGCAAAGAAAAATTCAAGGTTTACACAGGTATCCCCAAAAGGTTGGGAACGTGTTCGAGAGCTGCTGAAGGATAGCCAAGGCATATCAGCACTGAAGCTGTACTCATTTTTAGCGGAGCATATCGATCCTACGTGTGGCGCTGTCGTTGCGGATCAGCAATTCCTAGCTGAAAAACTTGGAGTTAGCAGAAGCACAATTATTCGGTGGCTCAATTACTTAGAATCAAAAAATGCATTAGTTAGAATCCCCGTTGCTGGTAAGGTTTGTGCGTATGCCCTCGATCCACATGAAGTCTGGAAGGGATACAACACTACGAAAAACCATGCAGCGTTTGTCACTAAAACACTGGTCAACAAAGACGGTGATATTCAGCGCCGAATCATGGCCATGTTTTCAAATTGAGCTAGCGGCAGGCGGACAATCAGGGGCTACGTGTTAACGTTCTGACCATGATTGTCTATCCTGCATTGCTCTTTTGCCGCCTCAAAATCCTTTGCGTGTTTTTGCTCCCCGTTCTCCAGAAAAAACCGAGCCGCCACGGTTCCGGCAGCGCCTTGAGCGCTACCGGAAACCGTCTGGGGAGAACCCCAGACCCCCATCGCTGCAACACCGACGGTCTACGACCACCTACCAACCGCATGGCTGCCTGTTCCGTGCAAATGGGCTTTGCAGTGGGCTGGCGCGGTTCCTGGCGACCTGAAAGCCCCTGGTTAGGGGTATCGGCGCGCTTGACCTCCTGAGAGCCTCTGTAAGCGTTTTTCGCGCCTTCCATGCCCTGGCGGGCATCTAAAACCCGTTTCGTGCGTCTGAGAGCTTTTGAGCGCGTTTGAGGGGCTATCTGGCGACTCATCCCCAAAAGAACAACACCGGGATCACCGACAACATGCGAGAGGTGGCACCGCTCGCCGCAGCCCCAGCGACCGAACGTTAGTGAGCGAGTGGGCGAGGAAGCGGAAGAGAACCGGAAACCACATTGAGCACGTACGCACTGATGCGGGGTGTCGGGGCGAAGCCCTGACCAGATGGCAAACGGAATATCGTCGCGGGTGACGGTATTACATTTGCACATCCTGTCCCGATTTCTGAGGCGTTTTAGCGGTGAACGGACGGCAAAACCATGATGGAGCTGTTGAACGTTGAGAGCGTGAAATCTGGCAAAAATCACAGCTGGTAAGGCTTGCAGAGGAGTAAGCCAGTATACACTCCGCTATCGCTACGTGACTGGGTCAGGGCTTCGCCCCGACACCCCCAAAGGGCGTTGCGTTGCACGCAACACCCTTGCCTAGAATAGATCTTTTACGCCGATTTGTAAGTGGTTGTTTTTTTAGTGTGTTTTTTATTTACCTGTCGCATCCAGGATGACACAACGTTGTCGCATCCAGGATGCGACAACACGCAACAAGGTGTTGCACAGATGTGTCATGATGGCTTAGATTTGAACCAACGTTAGTGCATGGGATTTTCAGAGGGAAAAAATCATGTTTATTGATTCAGAAAAACGACTGA
>NZ_JBJQMC010000061.1:0-1819 GCF_046486085.1 Escherichia sp. WS568 | reverse complement strand
CCTAAGAGAGTAAATCTCTCCGGTAACAGAGCGCTGTGAAGCATTCTGTATCAGAGTGCAGATACATGAACGCTGATGCGTAAAATCAGCAGTGACACGCCAGCTCCCCCTATGCCCATTCCTGTATAAGACATGAACTGAGTGTATTAATGCTTCTGCCCTGAGACTGAGCCGGTGAGTGAGGGGCTGAGAAATCCCTCTTGACACAGCTCTAACCAGAAATACTTCCCCGGTTGTTGCGGTGCGTCCGGATCCCCGATAACGGAACACTAAGGCTGTATTGCGGGACACCGGGTAAGTAGCAGCCCGTAAGGCGTTCTGTCAACGCCAGAAAAAATGATTTCCCACACGCGTTATAGACTCACTCCTGTGGACCTGGAAGCCCGTAACTCTGCGGTTGCCCACTGACTGACGGAACTGACCGCAAATTTTACGAGTGCGTGCTGGGCTTCAGTCTGGTCACCTGAGCGTTCGGTAACGGAGGCGCGGGCGGTAATAGGCTGATTTTCAGGTATTACCGGCTTACAGCGTGTGGTTGATATTGAGGGGCTGTGAGTTTCGCGTATTTGTCAGAAACCCAGACGAGTTTTCCTGTATGGGACGAAATAAGGCAGCGGCAATACCTGGAAAAATTTAATATGGTATGAAGGAGAACCTGTCGGTTACGCTTAATATACCCGGTACACTGTCAGCTCAGGGGATACATGAACCGTTATCTCACCAGCTACACAGTATATACACACTGACGCTGACAGTAGTCAGCAGGACCACAATAATCAGTGCCAGCAGTATGGTAACGATACGGTCTGTATTCCGGTAATAGCCGAAGGGGTCGACAGAACCACAATACGGGCAACACACTGTATTATGAGTAATCGCGTTTCCACAGTCCCTGCACTTCTTTTTGCGTATCACCATCACTCCCTCCTCACAGCCTTACCCGTAACCGGTTTTTTACATTAAAAAAACAACGCTGAAAATTCAACCGTCAGTCCGGAGACGACCGTTCGGGTTATCACAGAGTGCCTGAGACAGTGTCCTGCCGGAGGTCACTTCAGGGACTCTGCGCATTTTTTACGACGTGGCTATTCCGTATGAACCATACGGAGATTTAACCATGACCTACAAATACAACCCCTTCTGGCAGCAACGTATTCGTGAGACGGTGCGGCACGCACTGAATGTTCATCCCCGCCTGACGGCATTGCGGGTTGACCTGCGTTTCCCGGATGTACCGGCAGCAACGGACGCAGCTGTGATATCCCGCTTCATCAATGCCCTGAAAGCCCGAATCGACGCTTACCAGAAACGTAAGCATCGGGAAGGTAAACGCGTGCATCCCACAACCCTGCATTACGTCTGGGCCCGGGAGTTTGGGGAGTGCAAAGGTAAAAAACACTATCACCTGATGCTGCTGGTTAACCGGGATACCTGGTGTCGTGCCGGTGATTACCGTGCTCCGGGATCACTGGCCGGGATGATTAAACAGGCGTGGTGCAGTGCCCTGGGAGTGGATGTCGGGTGCCATGCCACGCTGGTGCATTTTCCGGCCTGGCCGGCGGTGTGGCTGGAACGCGATGATGACACTGGCTTTCAGCAGGTGCTGGAACGTGCTGACTATCTGGCGAAGGAACATACCAAAGCTCACTGCACCGGTGAGCGCAATTTTGGCTGTAGCCGGAGTTGAGCACGACTGGCGCGCCAATACCCGGCAAACCAAAAGTATGGGTTGTTGTCTGGCGGCAACGATGTATCCACTCGCCCACTGACTGTTTTTTACGTCAGTGTTCCATTGTGTGACAACCACAGTGCTGTAACA
>NZ_JBJQMC010000060.1:0-1992 GCF_046486085.1 Escherichia sp. WS568 | reverse complement strand
CTCGCCAGGAACGGGCTGACTCACTGTAACCACCTCCGAAAACAACTCTGCAATTATCAGAACGCCTGCTTCTCTCCCTGTCCTCACGAAAACTATCCCCTCTTTATCGCACGTGCGTGCGGAAGCATCTTTTCGCAACACCCCCCCCCCCCCCGGGATTCCGCTACGGCTCTGCCATCGCAATCCCCCCGTTTATCTCCGGACAGCCACATTCCCGATTATTTTTTACGTTTCTCCCCGGTTGTTATGCCGGTGAAGGTGGCGCGCTGTTTTCATGACCACACCGGCTGGTTTAACAACATCCGGAGGAACATTCTCATGGCTACCCCAGTTTCGCTGATGGATGACCAGATGGTCGACATGGCGTTTATCACTCAACTGACCGGCCTAACCGATAAGTGGTTTGACAAACTCATCAAAGATGGGGGCTTTCCTGCGCCCATCAAAATGGGGCGCAGCTCCCGCTGGCTGAAAAGTGAAGTGGAAGCCTGGCTGCAGGCGCGTATTGCACAGTCCCGTCCGTAATTTTTAACCACTAACCCTTCGCCCACAGCAGACGCAATCTCCGGCCTGCCGGCGGCGCTCTGCTGCCTGTTATCCCCCGTGAGGAATATGAAAATGAAACAACAGTATCAGACCCGTTACGAGCTGCTCCATGAAAACTACCAGAAATGGCTGACCGGCTTCACCCGGCACGCCGTATCATGGGGCGTGTGTCATCCGAATATCTACTATTTCCATAATCTGACGCCCGGGTGGGTGTCATTCAATGGCGAAAAACCGGAGATTGCCATCGTTCCCCAGAGTCTGCACCGGCTGATTTATGGTCCGGACAAACGGAGCTCCCCGTCCCTGGATGATGATCTGGTGGTGAATTTATGCACCAGCGAACACCTGCTGGTTCATCATCCGATGCTGGAAGGGATCCTGCTGTCTGAATGTGAGCGCCTGAAGCAACATTCTCTGGCAAACAAACTGATCAGCCTCTTCCGTCAGTTTGGCGGCACGGAGTTACGTCTCAAACTGGTCTGGCTCTGCTGGCTTGACTTAATGACCGGAAACAGCCTTGACGACTGGACGAAAAACCTGAAACACAAATCAGAAAAAGATCTGGAGCAATGGATCATTGCACGTCAGGGTCAGAGTGAACCACTGACAAATCTGATGGATCAGTACGTGCTTATGGCATACCGTACATCGGTTGATGCCGCTCACAGTTGATGTCTGAGAACCACAGGGCTGGCAGCAGAAAACCAGCCCTGTGGTAAAATACAGTAATAGCGGCGTACATCAGGCACGCCGCTCACTCGTCCACAGATCATATACGTCATTATACTGCGCGATAACGGAGGGCTTCAGCACCCGGTCATTTCTGAGCGGGTATGAATACCATTGATGATGCGAAGCAGCCACGTGCAGAAACGTTCTTCACAACCAGGTGCCTCCATCTTCACTGCAGTCTGAATGTGCCGGCTTGTTATCCACCAGAAATGGTATGCTCCGGTACATGCATACCCCGGAGACTATAAACGCACTGAATCATAGCCTCCCACCTCAGCAGGAGGCAGTCAGCTTTCAGGCGGAAAAACGTTGCAGTTAAAGATCGTGAGAATCGCTGTTTCGTTGCATAGCAACCCGAACAGTTGTAGTGAAACATTTTACCTGCATCAGCACATGGTCAGGCGCCGTCTGTATGGCGTGGAATACTGATGTTTCGGCTGATGGCAAGCCTCATTCTGTACTGACCCCAAAAAGTTGGACAGTTAAACACGAGGCATATAGGTCTGATTCCGATATTCAATTGGAGTCAGACTTTTTAATTTCAGGCTAATTCTTCTGCTGTTGTAGTATTCAATATATTCCGTAACAGCATCCTTCAGTTCGCTTATATTACTGAACTCATCAAGATAAAAACACTCCGACTTTAAGGTTCCAAAGAAACACTCCACCACAGCATTATCCAGACAATTGCCTTTTCTGGACATGCTTTGT
>NZ_JBJQMC010000059.1:0-2332 GCF_046486085.1 Escherichia sp. WS568 | reverse complement strand
TTTATTATGGTGATCCCCTGGGCGAAATGCGCCTGGTAAGCAGAGTTTTTGAAATGTAAGGCCTTTGAATAAGACAAAAGGCTGCCTCATCGCTAACTTTGCAACAGTGCCTCATAAAGCATAAAACACGATTTTTGATACTCATGTAAGCACGCACTTTAAAAGGTCTCAAAACTTATAATATCTGAGACTATCAAAATTTGAGCAGAGCGATACCCTTACGAAAGGATGCGGGATGAGTGACGGTTTTCTGACCAGTGAACAGACCGAAAACTACGGACGGTATGCCGCCGAGCCTAACGAGGTTCAGCTGGCCCGGTATTTTCATCTTGATGAACGCGATCTTGTTTTTATTAATCAGCGCCGGGGGAAACATAACCGATTTGGGATTGCCCTTCAGCTAACCACGGCCCGTTTTCTGGGAACCTTCCAGACCGATCCCTTGCAAATACCTCCCGGCGTCCGAAATTACGTTGCATTACAGCTGAACATTCATCGCCCTGAGATCATGGCCCGATACGCCCAGAGAGAGAATACCCGTTGGGAGCATCAAAGGCTGATCAGGCAACACTCTGACTACCATGATTTTGGCGATTTCCCCTGGTCGTTCAGACTGAAACGTCTGCTTTATATCCGCACATGGCTCAGTAACGAGCGCCCCGGTCTGATGTTCGATTTTGCCACGGCATGGTTGCTCCAGAATAAAGTATTGTTGCCCGCAGCCTCAGCGCTGACGAGGCTCATTGGCGAAATTCGTGAGCGGGCAAGCAGGCGTTTGTGGCGCAGACTGGCTGCATTACCTGACAGCTGGCAGACTGAGCAACTGGCCGGTCTGCTTGTCATACCGGAAGGACAGCGGGTTTCCGTGATGGAGCAGATACGAAAAGGGCCCGTCAACGTCAGTGGTCCGGCCTTTACTGACGCACTTCAGCGCTACACACGCCTGCGCAGCCTGGAGTTTTCCCGGCTGAATTTCGCCGGGCTGCCTGCAATTCAACTCCGCAACCTGGCTCGTTATGCTGGCATGGCTTCGGTAAAATATATCGCCAGAATGCCGGAGGAACGGCGGCTGGCCATCCTGACCGCGTTTGTTAAAGCACAGGAAATTTTGGCACTCGATGAGGCTGTCGATGTTCTGGATCTGCTGATCCTCAATATCACGCGTTCAGCGAAGCAAACCGGGCAGAAAAAACGGCTCAGAACGCTCAAAGATCTTGATCGCGCGGCGCTACTTCTGGCACATGCATGTACGCTTTTACTGGATGATAAAATGGATGACGCAGCGCTGCGTCAGACTATTTTCAGCCACGTACCAAAGAACCGGCTGGCGGAATCCGTAGGTAAAGTCAATGAGCTTGCCCGCCCGCAGGACACAAATTTCCAGGATGAAATGGTCGAGCAATATGGACGGGTTAAGCGCTTTCTGCCAGCGATGCTGCGTGATTTACATTTTCAGTCTGCCCCTGCCGGCGAAAATACGCTATCGGCCATACATTACCTGGCCGAACTGAGTGGTTCGAAAAAACGCCTCCTGGAGAATGCGCCTGAGCAGATCATTACAGGTCCCTGGAAACGTCTGGTGTACGACTCCGAAGGCCGGATACAGCGTGCAGGATACTCATTGTGCCTGCTGGAACGCCTTCAGGATTCGCTGCGTCGCCGCGATATCTGGCTGGAGAACAGCGATCGCTGGGGCGATCCGCGTCAGAAGTTTCTTCAGGGGAAAGAATGGCAGGCTCAGCGGATCGCCGTATGCCGGGCGCTTGGACACCCCACCGATGGTGGAAATGCCGTTAAACAGCTGGCAACCGAACTGGACGAAACCTGGAAAACGGTGGCCTCACGCTTTGAGCTGAATGCTGCCGTGAGCATCTGTCATCAGGGTAAATATCCGTCCCTGACCATCAGCAGTCTGGAAAAACTGGAAGAACCGCAGCCGCTGATTCTTCTGAACAGCCGCGTCAGGCAGCTAGTCCCCCCTGTTGATCTGACAGAGCTGCTGCTTGAAATTGACGCCCGGACTGGTTTTACCCGCGAATTCACTCATGTGAGTGAGTCTGAAGCCCGTGCTCAGGATCTTAACATCAGCCTGTGTGCCGTACTGCTCGCTGAAGCCTGCAATATCGGACATGAACCGCTGATCAAACACAGTATTCCGGCACTGACCCGCCACCGTCTGAGCTGGGTAAAACAAAACTACATTCGGGCTGAAACGCTGGTCAGGGCACTGTTGCAAATAGTCGGTGGTGATAAACTTATCATCCCCTTTTGCTGATGGAGCTGCACATGAACCCATTCAAAGGCCGGCATTTTCAGCGTGACATCATTCTGT
>NZ_JBJQMC010000058.1:0-2998 GCF_046486085.1 Escherichia sp. WS568 | reverse complement strand
ACAGAATGATGTCACGCTGAAAATGCCGGCCTTTGAATGGGTTCATGTGCAGCTCCATCAGCAAAAGGGGATGATAAGTTTATCACCACCGACTATTTGCAACAGTGCCACTTGACCTGATAGTTTGGCTGTGAGCAATTATGTGCTTAGTGCATCTAACGTCAAAATCAGCGGCGCGTTTTTATGCGTCCGCTGGATTTACTTGTTGTGCGGCGTCGCAGACTCATTGAGCAACCTTTTTGCCTGCGCAATTACAGTTCTCGGAAGCTCGATATTCAGAGGTTCTGTCACGCTCTTGAACAATTCGAGACTCCACGTCCACGTTTGATGATAGGCTGCACATAGTGCTCTTGGTTCTGCACTGCTTGTGCATGCCAGATAGCGATTATACGAGTCCTCCGAGATATCCTTTTCGAGCGCGCGTGAAGGTGTCGGCCAGTGGTCTGTTGCCCCTTCGTGGAGTCGAACCAGCTTGAGTAGGTTTTCATGTGCTTTGCTGAGCAAAGCCCAGGCGCGAGCGTACTCTCCCCGATTTAAAAGATTGGCCCCAAAGAGCATCAGGCTGATGAGGTTCAACACAAGCCCTTCCACCAGCGGCGCGCCTTCACGTATCGGGGGACCGCCCACGAGAGCGCTTGCGTACCTTGACAACTCTCCTGATCGGTCCAACAAAACAGCCGCCTCAAGCGAGGGAAACCACCCATAGCCTTGCCAAGTGGAAATGACCGGTATGTCCGATTTTCGCATGAAATGGAATTCACCGCGAATGCCGTTTTCAAAAAGTGCGGTGTGGTGGCCGAAGTCGTCCGGAAAGTAAGCAGCAACCGGACTTACGGCATTAAGCCACGAGCGCTGATCGAAATTTTCAAAATGGTCATCCTGGATGAACACTGCGAATTCGATATCAGAGAACTCGTCACCCTCTCCGATAGCAAATGAGCCGAACATCAATGCCGCGATTATTCGTGCATCCTCATGACAACCTTCCTTGAAGAGTTCGATCATTTTCAGTTGAAGCATAGAAATATCCTTTTATTGAAGCCACAGATTATGAGGAAAGGTATACGCAGATTTTTGTTTTTTTTCGTCAGCACAACGCCGGAGTTAAGCCGCCGCGCGTAGCGCGGTCGGCTTGAACGAATTGTTAGACATTATTTGCCGATTACCTTGGTGATCTCGCCTTTCACGTAGTGGACAAATTCTTCCAACTGATCTGCGCGCGAGGCCAAGCGATCTTCTTCTTGTCCAAGATAAGCCTGTCTAGCTTCAAGTATGACGGGCTGATACTGGGCCGGCAGGCGCTCCATTGCCCAGTCGGCAGCGACATCCTTCGGCGCGATTTTGCCGGTTACTGCGCTGTACCAAATGCGGGACAACGTAAGCACTACATTTCGCTCATCGCCAGCCCAGTCGGGCGGCGAGTTCCATAGCGTTAAGGTTTCATTTAGCGCCTCAAATAGATCCTGTTCAGGAACCGGATCAAAGAGTTCCTCCGCCGCTGGACCTACCAAGGCAACGCTATGTTCTCTTGCTTTTGTCAGCAAGATAGCCAGATCAATGTCGATCGTGGCTGGCTCGAAGATACCTGCAAGAATGTCATTGCGCTGCCATTCTCCAAATTGCAGTTCGCGCTTAGCTGGATAACGCCACGGAATGATGTCGTCGTGCACAACAATGGTGACTTCTACAGCGCGGAGAATCTCGCTCTCTCCAGGGGAAGCCGAAGTTTCCAAAAGGTCGTTGATCAAAGCTCGCCGCGTTGTTTCATCAAGCCTTACGGTCACCGTAACCAGCAAATCAATATCGCTGTATGGCTTCAGGCCGCCATCCACTGCGGAGCCGTACAAATGCACGGCCAGCAACGTTGATTCCAGATGGCGCTCAATGACGCTTAGCACCTCTGATAGTTGGTTCGAAATTTCGATGGTCACCGCTACCCTCATGATGTCTAACTTTGTTTTAGGGCGACTGCCCTGCTGCGTAACATCGTTGCTGCTCCATAACATCAAACATCGACCCACGGCGTAACGCGCTTGCTGCTTGGATGCCCGAGGCATAGACTGTACCCCAAAAAAACAGTCATAACAAGCCATGAAAACCGCCACTGCGCCGTTACCACCGCTGCGTTCGGTCAAGGTTCTGGACCAGTTGCGTGAGCGCATACGCTACTTGCATTACAGCTTACGAACCGAACAGGCTTATGTCCACTGGGTTCGTGCCTTCATCCGTTTCCACGGTGTGCGTCACCCGGCAACCTTGGGCAGCAGCGAAGTCGAGGCATTTCTGTCCTGGCTGGCGAACGAGCGCAAGGTTTCGGTCTCCACGCATCGTCAGGCATTGGCGGCCTTGCTGTTCTTCTACGGCAAGGTGCTGTGCACGGATCTGCCCTGGCTTCAGGAGATCGGAAGACCTCGGCCGTCGCGGCGCTTGCCGGTGGTGCTGACCCCGGATGAAGTGGTTCGCATCCTCGGTTTTCTGGAAGGCGAGCATCGTTTGTTCGCCCAGCTTCTGTATGGAACGGGCATGCGGATCAGTGAGGGTTTGCAACTGCGGGTCAAGGATCTGGATTTCGATCACGGCACGATCATCGTGCGGGAGGGCAAGGGCTCCAAGGATCGGGCCTTGATGTTACCCGAGAGCTTGGCACCCAGCCTGCGCGAGCAGCTGTCGCGTGCACGGGCATGGTGGCTGAAGGACCAGGCCGAGGGCCGCAGCGGCGTTGCGCTTCCCGACGCCCTTGAGCGGAAGTATCCGCGCGCCGGGCATTCCTGGCCGTGGTTCTGGGTTTTTGCGCAGCACACGCATTCGACCGATCCACGGAGCGGTGTCGTGCGTCGCCATCACATGTATGACCAGACCTTTCAGCGCGCCTTCAAACGTGCCGTAGAAGGCACTGTTGCAAAGTTAGCGATGAGGCAGCCTTTTGTCTTATTCAAAGGCCTTACATTTCAAAAACTCTGCTTACCAGGCGCATTTCGCCCAGGGGATCACCATAATA
>NZ_JBJQMC010000057.1:0-3248 GCF_046486085.1 Escherichia sp. WS568 | reverse complement strand
TTTATTATGGTGATCCCCTGGGCGAAATGCGCCTGGTAAGCAGAGTTTTTGAAATGTAAGGCCTTTGAATAAGACAAAAGGCTGCCTCATCGCTAACTTTGCAACAGTGCCCTTTTTTACGTCTCTCGTTTAATTCCTCGCCATTCTGTCCAGAAATAGTATTGCGGCTAATCAAGCCAATTCCTACGTCTTTTCGCTGTTGCACGATCTAAAAGAAAATATGGGAAAATTTCATGAAAGTATGGTACTAAAGGGTCTTTAATTCCTTTATCTTGTTCCTTCAACTGCACAGTATCTCGTAAAAACCAACAAGCCGGTTGTTTAAAAAACGCTCTTAGCGTAGGATGTTTTCCATTTTCCAAGTGGAACCCAAGTACGATGCCCGCGAAAAAGACAGCCCTCTTATGAAGAGGGCTGTTATCTGATATAGGCTTGTTATGGTCTCACTCTTGATTAATCAGGTGTATGTGCAACCTTGGTGCACACAATCGATTATGCAGCTTGATGATCTGAAGTGTTACCGGAAGTATCTTCGGTTCGTTTTTTGTTTGTGATGGATTCACTTTTATCTCGCAAGGCTGAGTCTATGACGTTAAACACCTTTTCCCACCGAGAAATCCAACCGCATATAGGTTGAACACGACATTTTTCCAGGAAGAAATTTAATAAGTTAGTTTTTTTATTATCTTGCACTTTGAATGGTTCAATTACATCATCGGCATCAACAGATTTTCCTCCGATAAACCACGACGGATGGGTTTCCATTGCGTCAGAAATGAAATCGTCAGGGAAGAGGCCTTCAATAGCAAAACCACTTCTTACAGAAATATAGTCTTTATTTGACTCAAATCTAATTTGTTTTTTACCAAAGTAGCTTTGTAATCTGGTTCTTTCTTTGACCCCAGCTTCATCACCGTCAAAAACAGATATTACGGGGACATCTTTAGAAATAAACTCGTAGCACCCTTTCAAGAATCCCCCAAGTTGACTGACTCCACCAAACTCATCAACTTTAGCACTCCTCAGAAAAGGCCATCTGTTCTTAAACTCATCATCTTCAGATGTCAATTTCAATATTGATTCTATATATTGTTTGTCGGTGATACCTTCAACGAAAACTGCACTACTTGATATGTTAAAGAAATCAGAAAATCTGACCCCAAGATTTTCTCTTATGCTTGCAACTGCATTAAATCTTTTTTCATGCTTTTTATCTTTTGTAACACCGGCGTCATCTTTATATAACTCAATGATCTTACTTGGCTCATCACTGACAAATGATAAGGAATGAGTTGTAATAAGAACATAAGCAACATCCATCAGTGATTTGAAAATGTGATTACATGACCGGCCTAATGAGGGATGCAAGAAAGACTCAGGCTCCTCAACCATCCAAATCGTTTTCTTACCTAGAGTAAGTTTTCTCTCTGAAATAGATTTAAATGAAGAAAATAAAGATAAGCATTGTAGCCCCATACCTTTACTCGATATCACATTCTCAATAGTATCTTTTATTGAAACCTCAAAGCGACCAAATAACTCATCAAGAGATGGCGGAGCTTTAATAATAAAGCTACAGTCATCTATACCGCTTAGAATCATTTCATTTGTTATCTTTTCAGATACTTCCAACAGTTTATCATGAATCACTTGAACCGATGTTTTCATGGCTGAAGCTACTTCACTCCTAACATATGGAACTAATAGATTATGATATATATCATCAATACTTTTTGACGATGGTATATACACACACTCAAAACTAGAAAGTATTTTTTCTATGAACCTTCTTTCAACAGATGTATACATGGAGGAAGTTACTTCAGGTTTCCTCTTGTAACCTTTAAAGACAGTGTAAAAGTAATTGTTTTTATTAGATATTGTCAGATGTACGGTCACTTCGTTTTGAGGTGACTTTAACCTGGAGTCATCAATCATGTTAAACAGCTGCAAATATCTATCTCTCAAACTTAGCTTTCTGCCTCTTGATTGAGTTGGTTTTGATTCTTGTTGTTTAGAGCTGCCATCATCAAATGAAATAGAATTACTAGGCTCTTCTTGCTCCCCTAAAACACCAAGTTCAATAATCGAGTCATCATCGTCATCATCATCGTCTTGGCTCAAATCCTCAGAGACATCATCTAGCTCACTTTCAGAAAAAGTAAATCTTACAGCAAAACTAGTTTGTCCTTGCTTAACACCATGTGGCTTATCTTTTTCATAGTCATATAAGTCAGGATTAAATTTTCCTTCAAAAAAAACCCTCATAGCTTTTAATAGGTTTGTTTTACCACTGTTGTTTTGCCCAACAATGGTTAATCCATTAAAGTTATCAGAGGATATCTCCCCTGAAATAGACCTATACTGAGAAACTTTAAATGATACTATTTCCATTTTTCTTCCTACGATAGAATATTGCTCGGATTATCGACATTTTTTCCCAAGGCTTTAACTGTCTTTCGCTACTTGGATAAATGGCTCTTCCTCCACTGTTCTGCTTTATTTTCGCCAGAAAGCCCACCATGCATGTTGTTTGTCCTGAAGTGCTGCTTTATCCTGAAGCAATTCAGCACTCACTGCCCCCTGAAGCACAGAAACGGCGTTTCTCGCGGCATTGCGACAGGAATCAATAACCTCTGGTTCGTTGGGCTTTCTGAGCAGGATAAATTGCGATACTTTGGACTGAGTATCAAAAGCATAGATTCGCAATTCAGGGGAGGATGTCAGGCTTACAATATTATGCAACCGCATATAATTGGTGTAGTCCTTGCTACTTGGATCACATGATTCATAAAGATATTTCTGCATTAGCGTTTGCGATGAAGAAAGAAAATCTATATAGCGGTCAGTTTTTTTATCTATATCCCGCAGTCGCTGAGCTATTGCATCTTTTCTTATTTCGTGGCAGTGTGTTAATTTCAGTGTAATCCAGCCACCAACAATGGTGATTAATGCACCCAGCCCAATTTTAACGGCATTATCAGCCACATCTACCCACTCAGTTGCCATCTGTTACGTGTTCTTCCTGTGATGATCATGGTCGCTAGTATAATTCTCCGGCTGACTGGACATACAGCATTTTCTGTCCAAGATTAATAACCTCGAACTGCAACTACAATGCCGCAGATGATGCAAAGGGGGAGCCCGCAGAATTCGGAAAAAATCGTACGCTAAGGTTTTCCGGGCATCCGTAAGGGCCGAAACTTCCCGTCTTCCAGTCTGCGGCTCTGCCGCCAGACGTAATCGCC
>NZ_JBJQMC010000056.1:0-3326 GCF_046486085.1 Escherichia sp. WS568 | reverse complement strand
ACATCTTGTTGTCTGATTATTGATTTTTCGCGAAACCATTTGATCATATGACAAGATGTGTATCCACCTTAACTTAATGATTTTTACCAAAATCATTAGGGGATTCATCAGCGTATAGTGTTTTGCAGTTTAGAGGAGATATCGCGATGCATACGCGGAAGGCAATAACGGAGGCGCTTCAAAAACTCGGAGTCCAAACCGGTGACCTCTTGATGGTGCATGCCTCACTTAAAGCGATTGGTCCGGTCGAAGGAGGAGCGGAGACGGTCGTTGCCGCGTTACGCTCCGCGGTTGGGCCGACTGGCACTGTGATGGGATACGCGTCGTGGGACCGATCACCCTACGAGGAGACTCTGAATGGCGCTCGGCTGGATGACGAAGCCCGCCGTACCTGGCTGCCGTTCGATCCCGCAACAGCCGGGACTTACCGTGGGTTCGGCCTGCTGAATCAATTTCTGGTTCAAGCCCCCGGCGCGCGGCGCAGCGCGCACCCCGATGCATCGATGGTCGCGGTTGGTCCGCTGGCTGAAACGCTGACGGAGCCTCACGAACTCGGTCACGCCTTGGGGGAAGGATCGCCCGTCGAGCGGTTCGTTCGCCTTGGCGGGAAGGCCCTGCTGTTGGGTGCGCCGCTAAACTCCGTTACCGCATTGCACTACGCCGAGGCGGTTGCCGATATCCCCAACAAACGGTGGGTGACGTATGAGATGCCGATGCTTGGAAGAGACGGTGAAGTCGCCTGGAAAACGGCATCGGATTACGATTCAAACGGCATTCTCGATTGCTTTGCTATCGAAGGAAAGCCGGATGCGGTTGAAACTATAGCAAATGCTTACGTGAAGCTCGGTCGCCATCGAGAAGGTGTCGTGGGCTTTGCTCAGTGCTACCTGTTCGACGCGCAGGACATCGTGACGTTCGGCGTCACCTATCTTGAGAAGCATTTCGGAACCACTCCGATCGTGCCTCCGCACGAGGCCGTCGAGCGCTCTTGCGAGCCTTCAGGTTAGAGGCCGTCGACAATGATAATCTGGATCAACGGACCTTTCGGCGCCGGAAAGACGACGCTCGCTAAGCGGCTGCGCGATCGGCGTTCCAAATCGCTGATCTTTGACCCCGAGGAAATTAGGTTTATTACTATTGTCCGTGTATTTCATGGTTGAAATTTTTAACGGGCAAATCAGAAAGAGGAAGCTAAAATGGCAAAGCCTGGTGCAACTGGAATTACCCGAATCATTCATGCCACCAATTATAGTATGAAGGGGCTTTCTTCAGCTTGGAGACATGAAGCGGCTTTTCGTCAGGAACTGCTACTCATTGTGCTGTTGATGCCTCTGGCGTTTTTTGTCGGAGATGGTTTAAATCAAATACTACTCCTAATGGTTATAAGTTGGCTGGTTGTGATTGTAGAGATCCTGAACTCAGCTATTGAAGCAGTAGTAGACAGAATAGGGTCAGAGCATCATGAGCTTTCTGGTCGAGCTAAAGACATGGGCTCTGCGGCTGTCTTCATTGCTCTGATGTTGAATGCCATAGTGTGGGGTGCATTGACAGGGCGTAATTTATTAACCTGGTGGTAGTGTTATCATCAATAATATTTTTAATTATTCATGGCAGCCACCATAAATAGTGGCTGTTTAATGAAAAACAATAGATGCTAATTATAAGGTGGAACTTTTGTCTGTTTAGCCCGCACCATAGGTGCGAAAATAACCATATTTTGTAATGACCCACTGAAATCCTGCTCAGGTCATAATGAGTGGAGATCACAGACATGAGCATCACGATGGACGAAGAAATCAAACGTTGGACGGCCAAGCGCAAGTCCGCCTTGGTCATGGAAATCATTCAGGGCAAGACCACCGTCGCCGAAGCGGCTCGAGCCTTTGATTTGCCGCCCTCCGAGATTGAAGAATGGGTAGATGACGCCAAACGGGGCATGGAAAACGCCTTACGGGCCAAGCCACTGGATATTCGCGAGCAGTACGAGAAGCAGCTCAAGGAACTCCAGGAAGCTTATGGCGAGGCCATGCTGGAGTTACGCGCCAGAAAAAAGCTGGCCTCCCTGCTGGGCGAGGACGACAGATAGTCGCCGATGTTCAGCAGGGATTACGCGCAGAAGGTATTGATGTCTCCGTCAGCAAGCTCTGCCGCTGGTTTGGCCTGCCGCGTCGTAGTTGGTACTACCGCAGCGTCAAGGCCGCGCCCAAGCTTCAGGAGCATCTGGTCACCCCGATCAAAAACATGATTGAGGAGAACCCATCGTTCGGTTACCGGACGGTTGCAGCCCTGTTGGGGTTCAACAAGAACACGGTACAGCGCATCTTCCAGCTCAAGGGCTGGCAAGTTCGCAAGCGTCCGGTTGGGTTTCGCCCCCGGATCCAGGCCCTGCCTTCGGTGGCCTCAGCGCCCAACCAACGCTGGGCGACGGACCTATGCCGGATCTGGGCTGGTCGCGATGGCTGGTGTTCCTTGGCGCTGGTGATTGATTGCCATACCCGTGAACTACTGGGATGGCATCTCTCGCGCAGTGGTAAATCGAAAACGGCCGAGGCAGCGCTGGAGCAAGCCTTAATTGCTCGCTTCGGCAGCTTGGGACGAGTTGCATCGCCGTTTTTGTTACGTAGCGACAATGGGTTGGTGTTTACCAGCCGCAACTACACAGCACTGGTGAAGAGCTATGGGTTGCAGCAGGAGTTCATCACGCCGTACACGCCGGAACAAAACGGCATGGTCGAGCGGGTGATCAGAACGCTCAAGGAGCAGTGTGCCCATCGGCAGAGGTTCGAGACCTTGCAGCATGCCAGTCGGGTGATTGGCGACTGGATCCAGTTTTACAACCAGAAGCGTCCTCACCAGGCGCTAAAGATGAAAACACCGGCGCAGGCCTATGCCGAAGCCGCTTAGTTGTGCAGGAACGGCTGGGTCATTACAGTAACGGGCGACGTGGCAGGATCGAACGGCTCGTCGTCCAGACCTGACCACGAGGGCATGACGAGCGTCCCTCCCGGACCCAGCGCAGCACGCAGGGCCTCGATCAGTCCAAGTGGCCCATCTTCGAGGGGCCGGACGCTACGGAAGGAGCTGTGGACCAGCAGCACACCGCCGGGGGTAACCCCAAGGTTGAGAAGCTGACCGATGAGCTCGGCTTTTCGCCATTCGTATTGCACGACATTGCACTCCACCGCTGATGACATCAGTTGATCATAGCACGATCAACGGCACTGTTGCAAATAGTCGGTGGTGATAAACTTATCATCCCCTTTTGCTGATGGAGCTGCACATGAACCCATTCAAAGGCCGGCATTTTCAGCGTGACATCATTCTGT
>NZ_JBJQMC010000055.1:0-3484 GCF_046486085.1 Escherichia sp. WS568 | reverse complement strand
ATGCCTGGCAGACGCTGGTTAATCATCATTACGGGCTGCGTGACCCGAACGCACCGGAGAACAGACGGACGCTTGTCACGCCAAATAATCTGCCAAAAGCGAAACAGGAGGCCGCAGAAGCGATTACACGGGGTCTTGAGGCTCTTTACCATGCCGGAGCAATAAAAACGCGTCAGGATGTCACAGAGGCGCTTACAGCGGCAGGTTTTGAGGTGGTGAGGACAACCAAAAGCAGCATCAGTATTGCCGACCCGGAGGGGGGGCGGAATCTCAGGCTAAAGGGGGCGCTGTATGAGCAATCTTTTACAAATGGGAACAGACTTCGAGAAGAAACTGAAAGAGCGAGCCGCTTCTACCGAGAACATGCTGAACAGCGAGTTCAGGAAGCTCGAAGAGTCTGTAGACAAGGCATTGAGCTTAAACAGGCAGAAAATCAGAGACGCTATCAGCGAACATACAACATCCGTGAAAAAGCAACTGGATACGCTGAGCACCACCGTGAGCATGCAGTTCAGCACCACAGAGGCCGAACTGTCCCGGCAGCAGAAAAAACTGCTCTGGCGGGTGATCAAAGGGCGGATACTGTTTCCGGCGCTGACCGCGCTCAGCGTCACGGGCGGGATTTTCCTGGGGTGCTGGGGGCTGATGGAGTGGCAGGAAAGCAAGATTGCGAAAAATATCCTGACTATCAGAGAGCAGGAAAACACGCTGGCGAAACTCGAGGCAAAAACCTGGGGGGTGACGTTCGTCAATGGCGAGAACGGGAAATTTCTGGTGTTGCCGGACGGGGTGAAAGGGGAAAACACCTGGACGGTGGGCGACAAGAACGCCGTGAGGCTGGTCAGGGAGTAAACGAGTATGACGGAACTGGAAGGGCATTTGCTGAACGCCTTAGAGCATTTGCAACAGGACTATATGCGGCGGCTGAACGAGTGGGAGAGCGCCTTCGCGGAATTGCAGAAGATGCACGAGGTTACGCAACGGAACAACGCGATACTGAACGAGCGCGTCGTGATATTGAGTCAGCAGGTGCAGAGATTAGCCGGGCAAGTGGATCGCTTGAGTCGGTTATTTATCGCGAACAACAGCTAAGGGATGAACAGGAGCGTGCCCGGTACAGACATGAGGTACAGGAACGCGCGGCACGGGTTCGGAGTGGGCCATCAATGGAGATGTGACCGGAGAAGTGACGAAATCTTGCCATTTTGACCCGTTCGACGGCTGGGGCGAGCGAAACAAATCGTGTGCCGTATTTGTGCATAGCTATGCAACATCCTGAAAACGCATTTCACGCGTTTTTGGGGATTCAGCCAGGGGAAAACATGGTTTTTTTACTTTTTGAGCGTAAAGACGTGAAAAATCTCGTTATTGCACTTGCGATCTTTCGTCGGTGGGCGTAGAACGAAAACAGCTCGCCAGGAAGGCGAGCTGTTTCGGGTTCATTGAGGTCTCTGACCTCCTCAATGTTCCTGTGGAAACTGTTGAGATCCACAACAGAAACCAGTTCATTCAGTTTGCATGAGCCTTCTGTATTCTTCAAGAGTTTTTCAACAGCACAGTCTCCCAGGAACCCCGAAAAAAACCTGTTTTTGCAGATACTTGCGTATTTGCGAGAATCGTTTGCGGTTGGGGGAGCTGTGACGACGGCGACCGCACGCGTGAGAGTTCCGCTACCGGCGCAGAGAGTTTCATCGACAGCGGACACCTGATGAGTTGCCACAAAAACCGTATGTAGCGCGGCTAGATTGGTTGAGTTAGACCTTGGCGGCAGTTCCCGGTATGTGGTGGCGTGACGGGTGAGATGGTGCGGCGAAGACGCATACGTCACGCAGGCGCGGGTTCTTCCACTGACGCGCCCCGTGATCGATGGCCTTGGCTCCGTCCGGCATATCGAGAGCGGCAAACTACCCGTCCCTTCACTGGGAGGGGTGAGTTGTTGCCGTTCCCTCCGACCTTCCACCATCCAGCATATCGCACGATCCCATGTGCACCGCTACTCCTGATAACTCCAGTGCAAAAAAAAAAACGGATCTGCATCACAACGAGAGTGATCCCACCGCTCGCCGCAGCCCCAGCGACCGAACGTAGTGAGCGAGTGGGCGAGGAAGCGGAAGAGTCACAGAGGCAAGCATTGTGCACTTACGCGCCTGTGCCAGTGTCCGCGTGTGTGTTGTTTATCGGGCGCGCTGTTTTTACGCATCTGTGCGGCTTTTTACTCCTGACATGGTGCACTTCCCATCCACTCTGCACCGATGCAAAATGAGGAAAGCCAGTATACACATCGCTATCGCTCTGTGAACTGGGTCAGGGCTGCGCCCCGACACCCGCACTGACGCGCCCTGGCGGGCTTGTCTGCTCCCGGCATCCGCTCACAGGCAAGCTGTGAACGTCTCCGGGAGCTGCATGTTTCAGTTGCTTTCACCGTCATCGCCGAAGCGTGCGAGGCAACTGCGGTAGAGTTCGTCGGCGTGGTCGTGAAGTGATTCGCAGATGTCTGCCTGTTCGTCCGCGTCCAGATCGTTGAGTTTTTCCAGCAGGGTTAGCGTCTGGTTTCTGATAAAGCGAGCCATGTTAAGGGCTGTTTTTTCCTGTTTGGTCATGGTCTTAAGGCTCCTTGTATGGGGGATTTGTTAGGGGGAATGATACCGATGAAACGCGAGAAGATGCTCACGATACGGGTTACCGATGAGGAGCACGCCCGGTTACTGGAACGCTGCGAGGGTAAACGACTGGCGGAATGGATGCGGCGGGTCTGTCTGGGGGAGCCGGTTGCACGCACAGGAAAACTGCCGACACTGGCACCGCCATTGCTGCGGCATCTGGCTGCCATCGGGAACAACCTGAACCAGACAGCCCGGAAGGTGAACAGCGGCCAGTGGTCTTCGATTGACCGGGTTCATGTGGTGGCCGCACTGATGGCCATCGAGGGTGAATTGCGCCAGTTGCGGCAGGCTGTCAGGGAACAGGGGGTACGGGATGATAGTTAAATTTCATGCCAGGGGGAAAGGCGGTGGAAGTGGCCCGGTCGATTACCTGCTGGGGCGGGAGCGTAACCGCGAAGGCGCAACGGTGCTCCGGGGTAACCCGGAAGAAGTGCGGGAACTCATTGATTCCACGCCATTTTCGAAGAAATACACGTCAGGCGTTCTGTCGTTCGCGGAGAAGGAGCTACCACCGGGTGAACGCGAAAGAGTGATGACGAGCTTTGAGCGTGTTCTTATGCCCGGTCTCGAAAAAGACCAGTACAGCATTCTCTGGGTGGAACACCAGGATAAGGGGCGGCTCGAACTGAATTTTGTCATCCCGAACATGGAGCTACAGAGCGGTAAGCGCCTCCAGCCGTACTACGACCGTGCGGACAGGCCGAGGATAAATGCCTGGCAGACGCTGGTTAATCATCATTACGGGCTGCGTGACCCGAACGCACCGGAGAACAGACGGACGCTTGTCACGCCAAATAATCTGCCAAAAGCGAAACAGGAGG
>NZ_JBJQMC010000054.1:0-3689 GCF_046486085.1 Escherichia sp. WS568 | reverse complement strand
TATTATGGTGATCCCCTGGGCGAAATGCGCCTGGTAAGCAGAGTTTTTGAAATGTAAGGCCTTTGAATAAGACAAAAGGCTGCCTCATCGCTAACTTTGCAACAGTGCCACGAACAGCACCTTCAGATAATGGTATCCAGTCAATTTGTGCCTTCATAATACCAGTCATCGCTCCATGTCGTTCCGGAGAGCACCACACCATTCCTTCAGACCAGCGAACCAGTTCACGCAACTCCATAACTTTTGGATGTGATTCCGGTGCATCATCAGGAAGTGGAAGGCCAGATGGATTAAAAATGCGGACGTCTGCGCCCATTGCAGTTAACAAACGGCCTGCTTCCTCTGTCGCCAGTCGACTGTATGAGCGCTCACGAACTGAGCCATAAAGCATTAGAATACGAGGTGGGTGAGATATTGCCGGTATCCCCATTTTTTGCTCAGTTATTGCAGTATCAGATAAATCAGGAACTATATTATTTAACCTATTAATTTTTATGATTTTCTCTATATATTCTTGGCTTAATTAGGTGTGCTTCGCACGGGTAGATACAGCATTCGTCAATCATGACAGTTATGAGTTTTCCGGTTACTTACCCATTTTTGCCAGCGGGTTCCGCAACATCTGTTTTACTGTTTACACAGCACTCTTCACGTAAGAATTCGATGATAGCTTCCAGTATTTCATATTGAGAGACGCACATGAGCGTTCGACTCTCCCGGTTTTGTGTGACGAGTCCTACTGATACCAGGGCTGAAATATGATGACTTAACGTTGATGAAGGAATGCCAAGCTGCTTTTGCAATTCACCTACAGGTAAACCTTGTTCTCCAGCTTTTACAAGATGTTTGAATATGAACAAACGGGTCGGGTGACCCAGTTCTTTTAGAGCTTTAGCTACTTCTTCCAGTTGCATGTGACAACCCTCTGCCTGATGATATTTCGATAATACCAGAAATATCTTGACTATAATTATATTTCGATTATTCTAGAATAATAGATTCTGTCAAGAGGTTTAGTATGAATAGTTGGATTCCTATGTTGCAAGATGCCGCAGAGATGTTTGTTTTTCTGGCTGTTGAGCTTTCATTGCTGTTTATTGTCATTAGTGCCGGTGTGAGCCTGATAAGGCAAAAAGTCCCGGATCATAAAATTCAGCAGATGATGGGGGCGAGAAAAGGTAAGGGGTATCTGTTGGCCTCGTTGCTGGGAGCCGTTACCCCTTTCTGTAGTTGCTCAACAATTCCAATGTTGCGAGGATTGTTGTCTGCGAAAGCGGGGTTTGGTCCGACACTCACTTTTTTGTTTGTTTCACCGTTGCTTAATCCCATTATCGTGGGACTAATGTGGGTTACCTTTGGCTGGAAAGTAACTTTGCTGTATGCGATCATCGCTGCCGGTGTTTCAGTTCTTTCCAGTATTATACTGGATTATTTAGGGTTTGAACGTCATATTGTTGAATACAAAAATTCAGTATCAGGTAGTTGCGCCACCAAGTGCGGTGATTCTGAAGCTTCGGTAAAAACGAATTGCTGTACTTCATCAGCAAAAACCATAATTAACTTAAAGACAGTAAAGAAAGAGCAAAATATATCGGCGTGTTGTCCCTCAATTCTATCAGAAAAATCTTCTGAAAGTTGTTGCAGCAGCGAGAGTCAGGGCAACAGAAATCTCACAATGAATGCCACCTCTGGTCTAATAAAATTAGCAATGAAAGATGCCTTACAACAGTTTAAGGATGTTCTGCCTTATCTTTTGTTAGCTATATTAATAGGTTCATTTATTTATGGTTTTATCCCTTCAGAGTGGATTGCAGCTCATGCCGGTGCAGATAATCCATTAGCCATACCGCTCAGTGCTGTTGTTGGTATTCCGCTGTATATTCGTGCTGAGGCCGTAATACCACTTGCATCAGTTCTGATGACTAAAGGTATGGGCCTCGGAGCTTTAATGGCCTTGATAATCGGTAGTGCTGGAGCGAGTCTGACAGAAGTAATATTGCTTAAATCAATGTTCAGAATGCCCATGATAATCGCATTTCTGACGGTTATCTTAGGTATGGCAATCCTTATGGGATATTTAACGCAATTTTTGTTTTAATCCTTATGAGAAGGGATTTTTGCGTCAATATGAAAATCCCTTCAGTCTTACGGCGCGGTTCTAACGGTGTAGCCCTTTTATTGTTAACCGTATTCTGCAAGAACGGTGATATCACGAATCCCGAGCTGTCTGGCGGTAAAATGCCGGACGCCGGAAGGAATATGACCTGGGACCTACGTGCGCCCGCACCGACACCCTCACACCTTCGAGCTACTGTTGCCATTAAGGGGTCGTTTCGTGGTGCTGAATTTTGACGATCGGGGTACCGTCACCCATCGGGCGATATTGGGGGAAACCTGTACGGTGCTGGAGATGGCCGCAGGAACCTGGCATGCCGTGCTGTCGCTGGATACCGGTGGCATAATTTTTGAAGTAAAACACGGTGGCTATCAACCCGTGGCTGCCGATGACTATGCGCACTGGGCTCCAGCGGAAGGAGAACCAGGAACCACGGAGCTTATGGCCTGGTATGCGCAAGCGCAGGTGGGCGACAGCACTTTTGCCGTCTAAGGCGATAAACAAAAACGGAATGAGTTTCCCCATCCCGTTTCCGCTATTACAAACCGTCGGTGACGATTTTAGCCGCCGACGCTAATACATCGCGACGGCTTTCTGCCTTAGGTTGAGGCTGGGTGAAGTAAGTGACCAGAATCAGCGGCGCACGATCTTTTGGCCAGATCACCGCGATATCGTTGGTGGTGCCATAGCCACCGCTGCCGGTTTTATCCCCCACAACCCAGGAAGCAGGCAGTCCAGCCTGAATGCTCGCTGCACCGGTGGTATTGCCTTTCATCCATGTCACCAGCTGCGCCCGTTGGCTGTCGCCCAATGCTTTACCCAGCGTCAGATTCCGCAGAGTTTGCGCCATTGCCCGAGGTGAAGTGGTATCACGCGGATCGCCCGGAATGGCGGTGTTTAACGTCGGCTCGGTACGGTCGAGACGGAACGTTTCGTCTCCCAGCTGTCGGGCGAACGCGGTGACGCTAGCCGGGCCGCCAACGTGAGCAATCAGCTTATTCATCGCCACGTTATCGCTGTACTGTAGCGCGGCCGCGCTAAGCTCAGCCAGTGACATCGTCCCATTGACGTGCTTTTCCGCAATCGGATTATAGTTAACAAGGTCAGATTTTTTGATCTCAACTCGCTGATTTAACAGATTCGGTTCGCTTTCACTTTTCTTCAGCACCGCGGCCACGGCCATCACTTTACTGGTGCTGCACATCGCAAAGCGCTCATCAGCACGATAAAGTATTTGCGAATTATCTGCTGTGTTAATCAATGCCACACCCAGTCTGCCTCCCGACTGCCGCTCTAATTCGGCAAGTTTTTGCTGTACGTCCGCCGTTTGCGCATACAGCGGCACACTTCCTAACAACAGCGTGACGGTTGCCGTCGCCATCAGCGTGAACTGGCGCAGTGATTTTTTAACCATGGGATTCCTTATTCTGGAAGATACGAAATAACAACAACATGAATAGTCCCTAAATTCCACGTGTGTTTTTTATTAGCTTCAAAAATCACTATTTCACGAAGAATTTAGACTGCTTCTCACACATTGTAACATTATTTACAACCACCTTTCAATCATTTT
>NZ_JBJQMC010000053.1:0-3758 GCF_046486085.1 Escherichia sp. WS568 | reverse complement strand
CAGATCAAGAGCCTGTCCAATGTGCATAAAAAATCCGGAAACAAGTGAGCGTTTCCGGATTCTTACACAGCCACTGGATCGGTCAACTGATCCTTAACTGATCGGCATTACAGACCTGGCTGCCATTTATCCCACTGCCACAGCGAACCGTCCGGGCGTTTGAGTAAATAACCTTTCTCTTGTAACTCTTTAAAGACAGGGGATTTTTGCCCGATATAAGGGTTAATCCAGACGCAGATTTTTAGCCCTTTCGCTTTCAGACGGCGGATCATCCCTTCCGGGTCCGGGAAAGTCAGCGGGTCCCACTCAAAATCGCACCACTGGAAGGCTTTCATCCAGAAACAGTCAAAGTGGAAAACATGCAGCGGCAGATTGCGTTCCGCCATACCATCGATAAAGCTGTTTACCGTCGCTTCGTCGTAGTTGGTGGTAAATGAAGTGGTTAGCCACAGACCGAAGGACCACGCGGGCGGCAGCGCCGGACGACCAGTAAAACGGGTATAACGATCAAGTACCGCTTTCGGCGTCGGGCCGTCGATAACAAAGTATTCGAGATATTCACTCTCAACGCTGAACTGCACTTTGGAGACTTTCTCCGATCCCACTTCAAAAGAGACGCATTGAGGATGATTGACCAGTACCCCATAACCACGGTTAGTCATATAGAACGGAATATTTTTATACGCCTGTTCAGTACTTGTGCCGCCGTCCCGGTTCCAGGTCTCTACCGTTTGGCCATTGCGCACCAGGGCAGTAAAGCGCTCTCCCAGACCGTAAACTGTTTCGCCAACGCCAAGATCCAGCCGCTCAAACATATAATTTCGTTGATTATTCGTGTCCTGCACGTAGCCATTATTTTTCACCTGACTACCGGTAATACGTTCGCCGTTGCGCAGAAAATCCAGTGACCAGAACTCACCTTTGCTGACACGCGCACTTAAGTTGCCACTTTTAAACTCAGCGTAACGTTCTGTGTTTTCGATTGTGACCTTCACGTCCTGCAAAATATTGAGCGGGTAATGAGGACCGTTATTCAGCGCCCCCTGAAAATGCTCAATCCGTACACCGACAATACCTTCCTGTGGGGAGAAAAAGCGCAGCGTAAATAAAGGCGTATCAAGCTGCCAGGTACGTTCACGCACATCACGGGGGGCAGCATAGACCACCATTTCATTACCCTGCTGTTCAACCTCGAACACCTGAAGCGGGTGAATCAAATTGAGGCCAGGTTGAATCAACCAGTTTCCGTCGCTAATTTTCATTGCCGTTCCTTAGTTCTGCACTTCTTGAGAGGTGAATTGTTGCTGGCAACGGCGTTTGCCCTGGGCCAGCTGTTCCATAACGGTTTTCAGATTGTGCGTCGTGAGTGAGTAGTAGCGTTTAGCGATAATCGCGCTCAGCAAATAACAGATCGCCGGAACAATCGTGAATAGCGCGATAATGATGCTAATCGTGGCGCTGTTCTGCGCTTTTTCTGCCGCATCATATCCGCCATAAGCCAGCATCCAGCCGATAAGAGCGCCGCCGAAGGCCAACCCCAGTTTGAGCACAAACAGCGTGCCAGCAAAACTGATCCCGGTCAGGCGTTTACCATTACACCACTCGCCGTAGTCGACGGTATCGGACATCATTACCCACTGGATAGGTGTCACCAGTTGATGCAACACACCAATCACGAAGATGAAGACAAACATGGTGATGCTGGCCTGCATAGGAACAAAGAACATCGCGAGGCTAATCACTGCCAGCAGGGCGTTCGTCCACCAGAAGATAGTGACTTTACATTTCCAGTCGGTCAGCGGTTTCGCCAGTGCGGAACCAATCAGGTTACCCACGCAATAAGTGGTAAGAAAAGCGACAAACACTTCCGGCGTACCCAAAATCCATGTGACGTAATACATCATCGCCCCGCCGCGTACGCATACCGCCAGAATATTGAAAATGGTTAGTAAACCGACAATACGCCACTGGTCGTTTTGCCAGATATCACGTAAATCTTCCCTCATAGACGTCGTTGTAGGTGGTGCTTCAACGCGTTCTTTAGTGGTGAAGAAACAAAATGCCAGCATCATGAATGCCACCACGGAAAGGACCGCGATACCGCCCTGGAAACCGAGTGGTTTATTATCACCACCAATTAAATTAACCAGCGGCATCATCAGAACAGTAGAGAGCATGCCTCCCGCAGTCGCCAGCACAAAACGCCAGGATTGCAGCGAGATACGCTGAGTCGGGTCATTGGTGATTACACCACCCAATGCGCAGTAAGGGATATTAACGATGGTATAAAGTAAGGTAAGTAGGGTGTAAGTAATTGCTGCATAAATCATTTTTCCGTTCATACTGAGATCTGGCGTGCTATAGGCCAGTACACAGACGATCCCAAATGGCAGTGCGCCAAACAGTACCCACGGACGAAATTTACCCCAGCGAGAGCGCGTTCGATCGGCCAACAACCCCATGCAAGGATCGGAAATCGCATCCAGTGCACGAGCGACCAAAAACATGGTTCCGACAAATCCGGCAGGAATGCCAAAAATATCGGTATAAAAGAACATCATATATAACATTACGTTATCGAAAATAATGTGGCTGGCGGCGTCTCCCATGCCATAACCAATTTTCTCTTTAACGGACAACACTTCACTCTTCATCTGCTTTTCCTTGATGCTATAGGGGTGCTGAGACCGATAACGCATTTTGTAAACCATCCCTGCGAGAGCGAATATTCCGATATCTGGTTATTAATTTATGATTCTTGTTTTATGTGATCGTGGTAGCGTAAATTACGCTCATATATCATTGTAAAGTATGGGTTTTATATGAACTATAATGCTTTCGTGATAATACGCTGCATGTATTAGGCGGAAAAAACTGATCTGGGGGATGTAGAAACTCAAGGAAGTAGCTATAATGCGCCCCGCCTCCATGTAGCAATCGAGGCGCGGAAGATCGTCGTCTCCGGTGAGGCGGCTGGACTTCAAATCCAGTTGGGGCCGCCAGCGGTCCCGGGCAGGTTCGACTCCTGTGATCTTCCGCCAAACTTCATCCAGCCAGTTCCGAGATGATCCATAAAACCCTTTATATTCAATATGATGAATAATCATCTTATCCGTAACAGTCCGAGATCGTCTCCCTAAATCCGCGAAAAATATGTATAGTAATGTGTATAGATTTTTTATAAGTAGTTTTCAGTTATACACATGGCTCTCACCGATATACAGATCAAACGTGCAAAACCACAAGACAAGCCATACACATTGAACGATGGACAAGGTCTGTCATTGCTTATCAATCCCGATGGCTCGAAAGGCTGGCGTTTCCGTTTCCGGTTTGCAGGGAAAGCGCGGTTAATGTCATTTGGCAGCTACGATTTAGTAAGCCTCGCAGAAGCACGTGAGAAGCGTGATATCGCCCGTAAGCAGGTTGCTAATGGCATTGACCCGGTAGAGGAACGCAAAGCTTTAAGACTCGCCCAAAAGCTATCAACAGAAAATTCTTTCGAAGCAATATGTCGAGAATGGCATACCAACAAAGCTGACCGCTGGACTGTGGCCTATCGAGAAGAAATCATTAAGACATTCGAGCAAGATGTCTTCCCGTTCATTGGTAAACGTCCTATCAGTGAAATCAAACCATTAGAACTGCTTTGGATTTGCCCCTATATTTCCAGACACCTGTTATCACTTAACCCATTACTGGCCTGCTGCCGCAGATATTCCCGTGGCGAGCGATAACCCAGTGCACTATGCGGATGC
>NZ_JBJQMC010000052.1:0-4159 GCF_046486085.1 Escherichia sp. WS568 | reverse complement strand
GCGATTACGTCTGGCGGCAGAGCCGCAGACTGGAAGACGGGAAGTTTCGGCCCTTACGGATGCCCGGAAAACCTTAGCGTACGATTTTTTCCGAATTCTGCGGGCTCCCCTATCTCATCTGCGCAAGGCAGAACGTGAAGACGGCCGCCCTGGACCTCGCCCGCGAGCGCCAGGCGCACGAGGCCGGCGCGCGGACCCGCGCCACGGCCCACGAGCGGACGCCGCAGCAGGAGCGCCAGAAGGCCGCCAGAGAGGCCGAGCGCGGCCGTGAGGCTTGGACGCTAGGGCAGGGCATGAAAAAGCCCGTAGCGGGCTGCTACGGGCGTCTGACGCGGTGGAAAGGGGGAGGGGATGTTGTCTACATGGCTCTGCTGTAGTGAGTGGGTTGCGCTCCGGCAGCGGTCCTGATCAATCGTCACCCTTTCTCGGTCCTTCAACGTTCCTGACAACGAGCCTCCTTTTCGCCAATCCATCGACAATCACCGCGAGTCCCTGCTCGAACGCTGCGTCCGGACCGGCTTCGTCGAAGGCGTCTATCGCGGCCCGCAACAGCGGCGAGAGCGGAGCCTGTTCAACGGTGCCGCCGCGCTCGCCGGCATCGCTGTCGCCGGCCTGCTCCTCAAGCACGGCCCCAACAGTGAAGTAGCTGATTGTCATCAGCGCATTGACGGCGTCCCCGGCCGAAAAACCCGCCTCGCAGAGGAAGCGAAGCTGCGCGTCGGCCGTTTCCATCTGCGGTGCGCCCGGTCGCGTGCCGGCATGGATGCGCGCGCCATCGCGGTAGGCGAGCAGCGCCTGCCTGAAGCTGCGGGCATTCCCGATCAGAAATGAGCGCCAGTCGTCGTCGGCTCTCGGCACCGAATGCGTATGATTCTCCGCCAGCATGGCTTCGGCCAGTGCGTCGAGCAGCGCCCGCTTGTTCCTGAAGTGCCAGTAAAGCGCCGGCTGCTGAACCCCCAACCGTTCCGCCAGTTTGCGTGTCGTCAGACCGTCTACGCCGACCTCGTTCAACAGGTCCAGGGCGGCACGGATCACTGTATTCGGCTGCAACTTTGTCATGCTTGACACTTTATCACTGATAAACATAATATGTCCACCAACTTATCAGTGATAAAGAATCCGCGCGTTCAATCGGACCAGCGGAGGCTGGTCCGGAGGCCAGACGTGAAACCCAACAGACCCCTGATCGTAATTCTGAGCACTGTCGCGCTCGACGCTGTCGGCATCGGCCTGATTATGCCGGTGCTGCCGGGCCTCCTGCGCGATCTGGTTCACTCGAACGACGTCACCGCCCACTATGGCATTCTGCTGGCGCTGTATGCGTTGATGCAATTTGCCTGCGCACCTGTGCTGGGCGCGCTGTCGGATCGTTTCGGGCGGCGGCCGGTCTTGCTCGTCTCGCTGGCCGGCGCTGCTGTCGACTACGCCATCATGGCGACGGCGCCTTTCCTTTGGGTTCTCTATATCGGGCGGATCGTGGCCGGCATCACCGGGGCGACTGGGGCGGTAGCCGGCGCTTATATTGCCGATATCACTGATGGCGATGAGCGCGCGCGGCACTTCGGCTTCATGAGCGCCTGTTTCGGGTTCGGGATGGTCGCGGGACCTGTGCTCGGTGGGCTGATGGGCGGTTTCTCCCCCCACGCTCCGTTCTTCGCCGCGGCAGCCTTGAACGGCCTCAATTTCCTGACGGGCTGTTTCCTTTTGCCGGAGTCGCACAAAGGCGAACGCCGGCCGTTACGCCGGGAGGCTCTCAACCCGCTCGCTTCGTTCCGGTGGGCCCGGGGCATGACCGTCGTCGCCGCCCTGATGGCGGTCTTCTTCATCATGCAACTTGTCGGACAGGTGCCGGCCGCGCTTTGGGTCATTTTCGGCGAGGATCGCTTTCACTGGGACGCGACCACGATCGGCATTTCGCTTGCCGCATTTGGCATTCTGCATTCACTCGCCCAGGCAATGATCACCGGCCCTGTAGCCGCCCGGCTCGGCGAAAGGCGGGCACTCATGCTCGGAATGATTGCCGACGGCACAGGCTACATCCTGCTTGCCTTCGCGACACAGGGATGGATGGCGTTCCCGATCATGGTCCTGCTTGCTTCGGGTGGCATCGGAATGCCGGCGCTGCAAGCAATGTTGTCCAGGCAGGTGGATGAGGAACGTCAGGGGCAGCTGCAAGGCTCACTGGCGGCGCTCACCAGCCTGACCTCGATCGTCGGACCCCTCCTCTTCACGGCGATCTATGCGGCTTCTATAACAACGTGGAACGGGTGGGCATGGATTGCAGGCGCTGCCCTCTACTTGCTCTGCCTGCCGGCGCTGCGTCGCGGGCTTTGGAGCGGCGCAGGGCAACGAGCCGATCGCTGATCGTGGAAACGATAGGCCTATGCCATGCGGGTCAAGGCGACTTCCGGCAAGCTATACGCGCCCTAGGAGTGCGGTTGGAACGTTGGCCCAGCCAGATACTCCCGATCACGAGCAGGACGCCGATGATTTGAAGCGCACTCAGCGTCTGATCCAAGAACAACCATCCTAGCAACACGGCGGTCCCCGGGCTGAGAAAGCCCAGTAAGGAAACAACTGTAGGTTCGAGTCGCGAGATCCCCCGGAACCAAAGGAAGTAGGTTAAACCCGCTCCGATCAGGCCGAGCCACGCCAGGCCGAGAACATTGGTTCCTGTAGGCATCGGGATTGGCGGATCAAACACTAAAGCTACTGGAACGAGCAGAAGTCCTCCGGCCGCCAGTTGCCAGGCGGTAAAGGTGAGCAGAGGCACGGGAGGTTGCCACTTGCGGGTCAGCACGGTTCCGAACGCCATGGAAACCGCCCCCGCCAGGCCCGCTGCGACGCCGACAGGATCTAGCGCTGCGTTTGGTGTCAACACCAACAGCGCCACGCCCGCAGTTCCGCAAATAGCCCCCAGGACCGCCATCAATCGTATCGGGCTACCTAGCAGAGCGGCAGAGATGAACACGACCATCAGCGGCTGCACAGCGCCTACCGTCGCCGCGACCCCGCCCGGCAGGCGGTAGACCGAAATAAACAACAAGCTCCAGAATAGCGAAATATTAAGTGCGCCGAGGATGAAGATGCGCATCCACCAGATTCCCGTTGGAATCTGTCGGACGATCATCACGAGCAATAAACCCGCCGGCAACGCCCGCAGCATCGCGACCGTCATCGGTGAGAAGTTCGGCAGGTATTGGGTGGTGACAATGTAGGTGCTGCCCCAAATGGCAGGTGCTATCGCTGTGAACAATAAATCGGGCGTGCGTAATGACATGCGATTACAAGACCTCCGCTACGGCGATGGGTTTTTGAGAGTTGCAGGCGCCGCGATGACCGCACCCTGACTTGGACTGGCCCTGCCTCGCACCAATCCACCTGCGGCTATGGCCGCGATCATGCGAGGCCCGAAAATTACACGACCTGTACACGTCCGCCGAACCCGGAACGCAACAGAGCTTCGTGGGCATCCCGATCCGGGTCGTAGCAGCAGTCCTGGACCAAACGCACGTCGTAGTCCGCATCACTAGCCCAGGCGACGCTTGAAAGAACAACGCCGGTGGTGCTTATCCCGGCCATGACAAGCGTGCTTACGCCGCGCGTCCGAAGGTCGGCGTCGAGCGCCGTGCCATAAAAGACGCTGGCTCGCGGACATGCATAGAAAAGGTCGCCCCGTTCGATCGCAAGCCCTTCGACGGGCAGACCGGTGCGAAATCGTCCGCTCGGGAGATACGGTGAGATTTGGCGATTCGTCGCCGGCGGCGCATGTTCATACTCTTCGCCGAGCGAAAAGTTGGGGAACAGCACGGGCCGGCCGCGCAAGGCGTGCTGGCAGCCGTGCAGACCCTGCGTGAGATGAACGCCGACAACCTGCGCAAGGTGCCGGCCGATGCACCCACGGCCTTCATCAAGCCGCGCTGGAAGCCGCTGGTGATCACCCCGGAAGGCCTCGACCGGAAATTCTACGAAATCTGCGCCCTGTCCGAGCTGAAGAACGCCCTGCGCTCCGGCGACATCTGGGTCAAGGGCTCGCGGCAGTTCCGCGACTTCGACGACTACCTGCTGCCGGCCGAGAAGTTCGCCGCACTCAAGCGCGAGCAGGCCCTGCCCCTGGCGATCAACCCGAACAGCGACCAGTACCTGGAAGAGCGTTTGC
>NZ_JBJQMC010000051.1:0-4435 GCF_046486085.1 Escherichia sp. WS568 | reverse complement strand
CACCTGACCCCATGCCGAACTCAGAAGTGAAACGCCGTAGCGCCGATGGTAGTGTGGGGTCTCCCCATGCGAGAGTAGGGAACTGCCAGGCATCAAATTAAGCAGAAGGCCCAGTCGGAAGACTGGGCCTTTTTGCGTTTCTACAAACACTCCCTGTCGTCATAACTACAAGCCATCCCCCCACAGATACGGTAAACTAGCCTCGTTTTTGCATCAGGAAAGCAGCTATGAACCACTCCTTAAAACCCTGGAACACATTTGGCATTGATCATAATGCTCAGCACATTGTATGTGCCGAAGACGAACAACAACTACTCAATGCCTGGCAGCATGCAACCGCAAAAGGACAATCCGTTCTTATTCTGGGTGAAGGAAGTAATGTACTTTTTCTGGAAGACTATCGCGGTACGGTGATCATCAACCGGATCAAAGGTATCGAAATTCATGATGAACCTGATGCGTGGTATTTACATGTAGGAGCCGGAGAAAACTGGCATCGCCTGGTAAAATACACTTTGCAGGAAGGTATGCCTGGTCTGGAAAATCTGGCATTAATTCCTGGTTGTGTCGGCTCATCACCTATCCAGAATATTGGTGCTTATGGCGTAGAATTACAGCGAGTTTGCGCTTATGTTGACTGTGTTGAACTGGCGACAGGCAAGCAAGTGCGCTTAACTGCCAAAGAGTGCCGTTTTGGCTATCGCGACAGTATTTTTAAACATGAATACCAGGACCGCTTCGCCATTGTAGCCGTAGGTCTGCGTCTGCCAAAAGAGTGGCAACCTGTACTAACGTATGGTGACTTAACTCGTCTGGATCCTACAACCGTAACGCCACAGCAAGTATTTAATGCGGTATGTCATATGCGCACCACCAAACTCCCTGATCCAAAAGTGAATGGCAATGCCGGTAGTTTCTTCAAAAACCCTGTTGTATCTGCCGAAACGGCTAAAGCATTACTGGCACAATTTCCAACAGCACCAAATTATCCCCAGGCGGATGGTTCAGTAAAACTGGCAGCAGGTTGGCTTATCGATCAGTGCCAGCTAAAAGGGATGCAAATGGGTGGGGCTGCGGTGCACCGTCAACAGGCGTTAGTCCTCATTAATGAAGACAATGCAAAAAGCGAAGATGTGGTGCAACTGGCACATCATGTAAGACAAAAAGTGGGTGAAAAATTTAATGTCTGGCTTGAGCCTGAAGTTCGCTTTATTGGTGCATCAGGTGAAGTTAGCGCAGTGGAGACGATTTCATGAAGGATAATACCGTTCCGCTGAAATTAATCGCGCTGTTAGCGAATGGCGAATTTCACTCTGGTGAGCAGTTGGGTGAAACGTTAGGAATGAGCCGGGCGGCTATTAATAAACACATTCAGACACTGCGTGACTGGGGCGTTGATGTCTTTACCGTTCCGGGTAAAGGATACAGCCTGCCTGAGCCTATCCAGTTACTTAATGCTGAACAGATATTGGGTCAGCTGGATGGCGGTAGTGTAACTGTGCTGCCCGTTATTGACTCCACGAATCAGTACCTTCTTGATCGTATCGGAGAGCTTAAATCGGGCGATGCCTGTGTTGCAGAATACCAGCAGGCTGGCCGTGGTCGCCGGGGTCGGAAATGGTTTTCGCCTTTTGGCGCAAACTTATATTTGTCGATGTTCTGGCGTCTGGAACAAGGCCCGGCGGCGGCGATTGGTTTAAGTCTGGTTATCGGTATCGTGATGGCGGAAGTATTACGCAAGCTGGGTGCAGATAAAGTTCGTGTTAAATGGCCTAATGACCTCTATTTGCAGGATCGCAAGCTGGCAGGCATTCTTGTGGAGCTAACTGGCAAAACCGGCGATGCGGCGCAAATAGTCATTGGAGCCGGGATCAACATGGCAATGCGTCGTGTTGAAGAGAGTGTCGTTAATCAAGGGTGGATCACGCTGCAGGAAGCGGGAATCAATCTCGATCGTAATACGTTGGCGGCCATGCTCATACGTGAATTACGCGCGGCGCTGGAACTCTTCGAGCAAGAAGGATTGGCACCTTATCTTTCGCGCTGGGAAAAGCTGGATAATTTTATTAATCGCCCAGTGAAACTTATCATTGGTGATAAAGAAATATTTGGCATTTCACGTGGAATAGACAAACAGGGCGCTTTATTGCTTGAGCAGGATGGAATAATAAAACCCTGGATGGGCGGTGAAATATCCCTGCGTAGTGCGGAAAAATAAGATAGGGGAGCATTAGCTCCCCTGAAAATTATTTGCGTAGTCTGACCTCTTCTACCGCATGATTAGCACTTTTCGTCAGGATTAAACTGGCGCGCTCGCGAGTAGGTAGAATATTTTGCTTTAAGTTCAGCCAGTTGATCTCTTTCCACAACGTCATGGCAGTATTAATCGCTTCTTCTTTAGTTAATTTCGCGTAGTTATGAAAATAGGAATCCGGGTCTGTAAAAGCCCCTTCCCGGAATTTCAGAAAACGGTTGATATACCACGTCTGAAGTAAGTCTTCCGGTGCATCAACATATATCGAAAAATCGACAAAATCAGAAACAAATACATGATGTGGATCGTGTGGATAATCCATTCCGCTCTGTAAGACATTTAACCCTTCAAGAATTAAAATATCAGGCTGAACAACCGTTTTATCTCCATCCGGGATCACATCATAAATAAGATGCGAGTAAACAGGTGCTGTAACGTTTGGCACGCCGGATTTGAGATCGGAAACAAACTTCACCAGGCGATGCATATCATACGATTCCGGGAAGCCTTTCTTCTTCATCAGACCACGTTCTTTCAGTACCTGATTAGGGTGAAGGAAGCCATCAGTCGTGATCAGTTCAACACGACGATGTTCCGGCCAACGGCTTAATAGCGCCTGCAATACACGGGCGGTTGTACTTTTCCCCACCGCGACACTACCAGCAATACTGATAATGTAAGGAATGCGTTGCCCGTTGGTACCAAGAAACTGTTCCAGAACTGCCTGACGGCGCAGATTCGAGCTTATATAGAAGTTCAGCAAACGTGACAGAGGTAAATAGATCTCGGCAACTTCTTCTAACGAGAGATCTTCATTAATACCTTTGAGACGGGCGATCTCATCTTCCGATAACGTCATAGGTACGGAATCACGCAGAGCTGCCCACTGGTTGCGGTCAAACTGTAGGTAAGGCGTCATTAACGTTTGCTCTTTTATACTCATAAGCATGTTTCTGGCGGTCATAGCTCTATCGGCAAAGCGATATTTGCCATGGCGCGTCACAGTTCTGTTGAATGGGTTAATGGGCAGGAGGGTAACACCAGATGGGGAGGAATAATAAGAAAAAATCTCTCCCAGGAAGCTATCGTTGAAAAGCAATGTGACAGATATTCCATCTGATAAAAAGAATTATGGTTTAGCAGGAGCGCATTGTTGAGCACAATGATGTTGAAAAAGTGTGCTAATCTGCCCTCCGTTCGGCTGTTTCTTCATCGTGTCGCATAAAATGTGACCAATAAAACAAATTATGCAATTTTTTAGTTGCATGAACTCGCATGTCTCCATAGAATGCGCGCTACTTGATGCCGACTTAGCTCAGTAGGTAGAGCAACTGACTTGTAATCAGTAGGTCACCAGTTCGATTCCGGTAGTCGGCACCATCAAGTCCGGTGGGGTTCCCGAGCGGCCAAAGGGAGCAGACTGTAAATCTGCCGTCACAGACTTCGAAGGTTCGAATCCTTCCCCCACCACCAATTTCGGCCACGCGATGGCGTAGCCCGAGACGATAAGTTCGCTTACCGGCTCGAATAAAGAGAGCTTCTCTCGATATTCAGTGCAGAATGAAAATCAGGTAGCCGAGTTCCAGGATGCGGGCATCGTATAATGGCTATTACCTCAGCCTTCCAAGCTGATGATGCGGGTTCGATTCCCGCTGCCCGCTCCAAGATGTGCTGATATAGCTCAGTTGGTAGAGCGCACCCTTGGTAAGGGTGAGGTCGGCAGTTCGAATCTGCCTATCAGCACCACTTCTTTTCTCCTCCCTGTTTTTTCCTTCTGTTTATTGCATTCAACAAGTCGGGCATGTTGCCTGGTTGATGTGGTGATATCACCGATTTATCCGTGTCTTAGAGGGACAATCGATGTCTAAAGAAAAGTTTGAACGTACAAAACCGCACGTTAACGTCGGTACTATCGGCCACGTTGACCATGGTAAAACAACGCTGACCGCTGCAATCACTACCGTACTGGCTAAAACCTACGGCGGTGCTGCTCGCGCATTCGACCAGATCGATAACGCGCCGGAAGAAAAAGCTCGTGGTATCACCATCAACACTTCTCACGTTGAATACGACACCCCGACCCGTCACTACGCACACGTAGACTGCCCGGGGCACGCCGACTATGTTAAAAACATGATCACCGGTGCTGCTCAGATGGACGGCGCGATCCTGGTAGTTGCT
>NZ_JBJQMC010000050.1:0-4516 GCF_046486085.1 Escherichia sp. WS568 | reverse complement strand
ATGGCATCCGCATAGTGCACTGGGTTATCGCTCGCCACGGGAATATCTGCGGCAGCAGGCCAGTAATGGGTTAAGTGATAACAGGTGTCTGGAAATATAGGGGCAAATCCACTTACAAAACCATTATTAACATAGCTTAAGTGTTAATCAAAATTGAGCCATTCACATTACATTAGGTAAGGCATCTTACTAAAAATATTGTAATGTTTTGTTTTTAAAGATAAAGATTTCAGGTTGAAAACCAAAAATTTTTAGTTAAAAATATTTATGGTGTATGTAAAAAATGATAAGGTAGTGATAAGACATAAGTTTGTAAAACACATGTTAAATTTCAATGCTGATGAAAAAGCTTAGCGTTAATCAAAACAGGAGCAAGAAGATTGAAAGTTATTAGCTTAATCAATATGAAAGGTGGCGTTGGTAAGTCAACATTGGCTACCAATATTGCTAATCATCTTTCAGATAAACTTGGGCAAAAAATATTATTAATAGATATCGACCCACAATTTAACGCAACGCAATGTGTAATGGATACAAGCAAATATGTTGCACATATGAAAAGCGGAGGCGATAGCATATGTGATATTTTTTATAGTTCAAAAATTCGACTATCTACAATGACTGGTCCTTTAGTTAACACACCTAAAGAATTAGCCGATATAACACCAATTCAATTAAATGATAATTTTCACATTGTTCCCGGAAGCCTTGGGCTATATAAAATTGAAATGAAACCAGGAGAAGGGATAGAAAACAAGCTTAGACGCTTTCTTAAAATCCATGAAAATGACTATGATTATGTCATAATTGATACCCCACCAACCCCATCAGTTTGGATGTCCAGCGCATTAATTGCATCTGATTATTACCTCATTCCAGCCAAACCCGATCCTCTTTCGATCACTGGTATCGATCTATTAGATAGCATTATAAATGAGAAGAGAGAAAATTTCGATCTTAAGATTGAATGTGCGGGCATAGTTTTTAATATGGTTGAAGGTAATAGTAATTTATATGAGGAAAGTCTTCGTTACTTCAATAATCAAAAACGTTGGCGTAATAAGATCTTTAAATCATATTTGAGCAAACGTACTGAGTTGGCAAGAAATCAAACAAGAGGCTTATTTATTAACAATTTAACGGATGAGGATATGAAGTTTTCGCTGTCTAAAATTACTGACGAACTTCTCTCTAGAGTAGGTGACTTATGACTGACAAAAAAAATAACTCAAAAGAAATTAAGCAACTGTTAAACTTTTTAGAGGAGTTTTCCTTTATTTCAAAAAAATTATCAAGAATCAACTTTATTGAATTACTTCAAGATAGTTATACTGATAATTTAGATGTTAACGAAAGAAATTCAAAGTCTAAAAAAAATGATATTAAAGGTTTCCTTGTTGGGTATCTTCCGAGGATTTTATTAGACAAAGATCTCTTCCAAAAAAATAAAGATATAGATGATTTTGCACGCATGTTAGGTATCGAAATCAGCAGGCCTGAAAAAAGATCTAGAGAGGAAATGATCGGCATAATCGTGTGTGACGTTCACGAGAAAAACTCATCCGATTTAGGTAAGGCTTATAATATTATCAATTCAATGTCAAATAACCCTCTAGTTTTGAGTAGAATAAAAGAGAGGAAGAACCTTTCTAGCGCTCAAAATGAGATATATGACTGGAATGAAGTTATAAAAGATATATTCAATAAGGACTAACAATGTCGAGAGAAGTAAACAGCGATTTCACTGAGTTAGTTACTTATTTCTCTGAATATAAATTAAAAAATGTTTTCGAGAATATTAACTCAAGAGGGAAAATAAGCATGATACATAAGAGATATTATTCTTTTATGTGCCTTGTTTACTGTTTGTATCATTTCTCCAAGGAGAAAATAGACGCCAACTCATTGGAGCGATTGCAAGAAGCTTCATCTGACCTTGGTACAGCTATGTTTATGGTTATAAATGGTGCATACAAACCAGCAAATCTAATGATGCGAAGTTATATTGAAAATTCTTTAAAATCAATCGGTTGCTTACTAGATCCTTCAATACTTGAAGAAAAATCATTGTTTAAGGTAATTGAACAAACTGGGGAACATCCTGTCTTCAAAAAAAATCCTCTACTACATGAAACTTTAAAAGCTGAATACTCTTCGTTATGCAGTCACGTACATACAGCTACTGTAAAAGAAATGGCTCACATAAAAGCTTTAAATGTTTTTCCCGAAATAGACTTGGTTAAAATAGATAATATTTCGAAGGTGATTGATAAGGTGGTTAAGACTATGATATCAACTATCATAAGAATTTTTCCTGATGTTTTCTTTTCCTTTGCACCTGAGTATCGAGAAAAAATCCTCCTTAGCTTAACCTCTGCACAACGAGCCTCACTTTATTCCTTAAGTGATTAACTAACAAGTATGACATAAAAACTATCCTATTGTGATAGTTTTTATGTTCATTAAGATGACTATATCAGGAATTATTGCCGAATTTTAATTTTCATATTGATTTTACTATCTCTCACCAACTCTTGTAAGTATCCTTCCGCCACAAGCGGACCATGTGCATTTAAATATCTGACCTAACGTGCCGTAACGCCGCAATGTCCGCTTCTGGCACAGAGCGGACAGCCAGATTAGGTTTAGTACTGTACTAGATACAAATCAGCTGCATATACCTGCATCCTAAATAATTTCAGACAGATATTATCTCCGTGAATCCCCCGCCACCTTTCCGGTGCGCGGGGTTTTGTCTTTTTTCACCGGGAATACATGTATGAATCCGTCTGATGCCATTGAGGCAATTGAAAAACCGCTCTCCTCCCTGCCTTACTCGCTTTCCCGTCACATCCTGGAACATCTGCGTAAACTCACCAGTCACGAACCCGTGATTGGCATTATGGGGAAAAGCGGGGCCGGTAAATCCTCACTCTGTAATGCACTGTTTCAGGGGGAGGTCACCCCGGTCAGTGATGTTCACGCCGGCACCCGGGAAGTGCGGCGCTTCCGTCTGAGTGGACATGGTCACAGCATGGTTATCACTGACCTGCCCGGGGTGGGCGAGAGCCGGGACAGGGATGCAGAGTATGAAGCCCTGTACCGTGATATTCTGCCTGAACTTGACCTGGTACTGTGGCTGATTAAAGCCGATGACCGTGCCCTGTCTGTGGATGAGTATTTCTGGCGACACATCCTGCACCGGGGACATCAGCAGGTGCTGTTTGTGGTGACGCAGGCCGACAAAACGGAGCCCTGCCATGAATGGGATATGGCCGGCATTCAGCCTTCTCCCGCACAGGCACAGAACATTCGGGAGAAAACGGAGGCGGTATTCCGTCTGTTCCGGCCCGTACATCCGGTTGTTGCCGTATCGGCCCGCACCGGCTGGGAACTGGATACGCTGGTCAGTGCGCTAATGACAGCACTTCCCGACCATGCCGCCAGTCCCCTGATGACCCGCCTGCAGGACGAGCTGCGCACGGAATCTGTCCGCGCTCAGGCCCGTGAACAGTTTACCGGTGCGGTGGACCGGATATTTGACACGGCGGAGAGCGTCTGTGTTGCCTCTGTTGCCCGTACGGTTCTGCGTGCCGTCCGTGACACGGTGGTCTCTGTTGCCCGCGCTGTATGGAACTGGATTTTCTTCTGAACAGTCTGCCAGGGAAATGCCTGATAACATTACGTTAACCAACTGAAAACATGACACAAACCCCTCATACTCCTCCTGTTTCTCTTGCGTGACCGCCTTGTCGTTAATAGAATAAAACGATCGATAAAACAGGTATCGATCGTTGCTATCGATCGTTTATAGTGGTTAATGGTCTGCGAAAAGGCAGCTGAATCTCTTCATCATGCAGAACGGAATTGCACACAACGGACTGATACTTCTCTGGCGGATGAGAGAGGGGAAGCATTTATGCCCGGGAAAAACCACTTTATCTGACCATGCTGTTTTGTACCTGCCGGTATCCACATTTGTGGGTACCGGCTTTTTTATTCACCCTCTGTAAGGAAAAGCTGATGAAACGACATCTGAACACCAGCTACAGGCTGGTATGGAATCACATTACGGGCACCCTGGTGGTGGCTTCCGAACTGGCGCGCTCACGGGGAAAACGCACCGGTGTGGCGATTGCGCTGTCTCTTGCTGCTGTCACATCAGTTCCGGCACTGGCTGCTGACACGGTTGTACAGGCGGGAGAAACCGTGAACGACGGAACACTGACAAATCATGACAACCAGATTGTCCTCGGTACGGCCAACGGAATGACCATCAGTACCGGTCTGGAGTATGGGCCGGATAACGAGGCCAATACCGGCGGACAATGGATACAAAATGGCGGTATCGCCAACAACACTACTGTCACCGGTGGTGGTCTTCAGAGAGTGAATGCCGGAGGACGCGTTTCAGACACGGTTATCAGTGCCGGAGGCGGACAGAGCCTTCAGGGGCAGGCAGTGAATACCACTCTGAACGGCGGTGAGCAGTGGGTACATGAAGGCGGGATTGCAA
>NZ_JBJQMC010000049.1:0-4825 GCF_046486085.1 Escherichia sp. WS568 | reverse complement strand
TACAATAGCGTCAGGCCTCACCATTACAACGGTGGGTTGACGCCGGAAGAATCAGAGAACAGATACCGTTTTTACTGTAAAACCGTGGCCAATATTACTTGACCACTACACAGTCATCATGCCTGTCGTACGGAGTGTTATGCCATGACGGTCCATTATTACCGGCTGCGGGATTACGCCCTGCAGCATCCGGAATGCAGCGCCATTATGCGCATCATCGACTGAATGGAGAGAAGTACAATGCAACAGCTTTCCTTTCTGCCCGGAGAGATGACGCCCGGCGAGCGCAGCCTCATTCAACGGGCCCTGAAAACCCTGGACCGCCATCTTCATGAACCCGGCGTGGCCTTCACCTCCACCCGTGCGGCACGAGAATGGCTGATTCTGAACATGGCGGGACTGGAGCGTGAAGAGTTCCGGGTGCTGTATCTGAACAACCAGAATCAGCTGATTGCCGGTGAAACCCTCTTCACCGGCACCATCAACCGCACGGAAGTCCATCCCCGTGAAGTGATTAAACGCGCCCTGTATCACAATGCCGCTGCTGTGGTGCTGGCACACAATCACCCGTCCGGTGAAGTCACACCCAGCAAGGCAGACCGCCTTATCACGGAACGTCTGGTACAGGCACTGGGCCTGGTGGATATCCGGGTGCCGGACCATCTGATAGTCGGTGGCAGCCAGGTTTTCTCCTTTGCCGAACATGGTCTGCTTTAACCCGTCACAACCACATCACACCTGTTTTCACTTTTATCTTCTGTCTTCAGAGGTATCCCACTATGAAAATCATCACCCGTGGCGAAGCCATGCGTATTCACCGTCAGCATCCGGCATCCCGTCTTTTTCCGTTCTGTACCGGCAAATACCGCTGGCACGGCAGTGCTGAAGCGTATACCGGTCGTGAAGTGCAGGATATTCCCGGTGTGCTGGCCGTGTTTGCTGAACGCCGTAAGGACAGTTTTGGCCCGTATGTCCGGCTGATGAGCGTCACCCTGAACTGAATCAGGACGGGCATTCAGATGAGCAGAATTATCACCTCCACCGTGTATACACTGAATGAGCTATCCGCCACCGCACAGGAAAAAGCCCGCGACTGGTACCGTCAGCATCATGCTGACAGCAACTGGTATGAAAACGTGTATGAGGACTTCAGGGCGGTCTGTGACATTTTCGGGATTGACCTCCGCCAGCGCGTTTTCCGGCTCAGCAACGGCAGGTTTATGGAAGAGCCGTGCATCTGGTTCAGCGGATTCTGCAGCCAGGGGGACGGAGCCTGTTTTGAAGGGCTCTGGCACTGGCAGCCAGCGGCCCCCCGGAAAATCAGGGAATATGCCCCGCAGGACCGTGAGCTTCATCGTATCGCGGATGCCCTGCAGGCGGTACAGAAGCGTAACTTCTGGCAGTTACAGGCTGAAATCAGTCATCGGGGACGTTACTGCCATCCGTACAGCATGGATATCACTGTTACCCGGAACAGTCCGACTGGTCAGGCTATGACAGCCGATGCGGAAGCCGCAGTCAGCGAAGCCCTGCGCGACCTGGCCTTCTGGTTGTACCGTCAACAGGAAAACGAGTACGACTGGCTGACCTCAGACGCCGCTGTGGATGAGGCCTGCTCATCAACGAATTCACCTTTACCGAAGCCGGTCTGCACGCCGGCTGACCTGTCATCGTTAAACTATCATTCACCGATTTTCTGTGAGGACTTTATCGTGTCAGACACATTCTCCGGGACAACTCATCCCGATGACAATCACGACCGTCCCTGGTGGGGACTACCCAGCACCGTGACGCCCTGTTTCGGGGCCCGTCTGGTGCAGGAGGGTAACCGGTTGCATTACCTTGCCGACCGCGCCGGTATCAGAGGTCGGTTCAGCGATGCGGATGCGAACCATCTGGACCAGGCCTTTCCGCTGCTGATGAAACAACTGGAACTCATGTTCACCAGCAGTGAACTGAATCCCCACCGTCAGAATACCGTCACGCTGTATGCTAAAGGGCTGACCTGCCATGCGGACACCCTCGGCAGCTGTGGTTACGTTTATCTTGCTGTTTATCCGACGCCCGAAACGAAACAGTAAACCACCGGAATAACCTTCTGCTCCGGCCTGGTGCTTTCACCACGCCACTTTTCCATTTTTCATCTCTGCATATCAGGAAAATCTTCAGTATGAAAACATTACCCGACACACACGTACGGAAGGCATCGCGCTGCCCGTCTCCCGTCACCATCTGGCAGACACTGCTGTCCCGACTACTGGGCCAGCATTACGGCCTTACACTGAATGACACACCGTTCGCCGATGAACTTGTGATTGAGCAGCATATTGAAGCTGGCATTTCACTGTGTGATGCGGTGAATTTTCTCGTGGAAAAATACGCGCTGGTGCGTACCGACTAGCCGGGATTCAGCACTTGTCCCCGCTCTCAGTTAATAAACAGTATTGATATCCTCCGGGCTCGCCGGGCGACCGGCCTGATGACCCGCGACAATTACAGAACGGTAAATAACATTACCCTGGGTAAGCATCCGGAGAAACGATGAAACTTTCCCTGATGCTGGAAGCCGACAGAATTAATGTGCAGGCACTGAACATGGGGCGAATTGTCGTTGACGTCGATGGTGTTAATCTCACTGAACTGATTAACAAGGTCGCTGAAAACGGTTATTCACTCCGCGTGGTGGAGGAATCCGACCAACAGTCAACCTGCACACTACCACCGTTTGCAACCCTTGCCGGCATACGCTGCAGTACCGCACATATCACGGAAAAGGATAACGCCTGGCTGTACTCGCTGTCACACCAGACCAGTGACTTCGGTGAATCAGAATGGATTCATTTCACAGGTAGCGGATATCTGTTACGTACCGATGCGTGGTCATATCCGGTTCTGCGGCTTAAACGCCTGGGGCTGTCAAAAACGTTCCGTCGTCTGGTTATCACACTTACCCGGCGTTATGGCGTCAGTCTCATTCATCTGGATGCCAGCGCTGAATGCCTGCCGGGTTTACCCACTTTCAACTGGTAACCAGGAACAACATGAAATCATTAACCACGGAAACCGCACTGGATATTCTGATTGCGTGGCTGCAGGACAATATCGACTGCAAATCGGGAATTATCTTTGACAACAATGAGGATAAAACGGATTCAGCAGCACTGTTTCCCTGTATCGAACAGGCCAGAGAGGATATCCGTACCCTGCGCCAACTGCAGCTTCAGCACCAGAACCGGTGAGTCTTACTCACCAGACTTCATTCCACTGACGCCAGCCTGAACAGGGCTGGCATTTTCATTTATCTGCAAAAAGGAATATCGATTATGTCTGATATCACAGCCTACCGTCCGGAAGTGGTCAACGAGAATACGGACGTTATCTGCTCCACCTCAGTCAGGTACAGGTCACTGGAATATGATAATTTTCCGGAAATCAGCGAAGCGAACATTCTGAGCACATTTGTAAGCGTGCAGCAAGAACCGTATTGACGGGGATGTGTTATTCAGTCGGCAGTGCTACGCGCCAGGGGAGTAGTTCGCCGACCCGGTTTATCGGCCAGTCGGCTATGACGTCAAGGACATAGCGGAGGTAGCTTTCTGGCTCCACTCCGTTCAGTTTGCACGTCCCGATCAGGCTGTACAGCAGCGCTCCCCGCTCTCCTCCATGATCCGAACCGAAGAACAGGTAGTTTTTGCGGCCCAGACTGACCATCCGCAACGCATTTTCAGCGATGTTATTGTCCGCCTCAGCCCAGCCATCATCTGCATAGTACATCAGCGCCGGCCACTGGTTCAGGGCGTATGCGAACGCTTTCGCCAGTTCTGAGTGTCGCGACAGGGTTTTCATCTTTTCACGCAGCCAGCTTTCCAGGGATTTCAGCAGCGGTTTCGTTTTCAACTGACGTTCGGCAAGGCGCTGCTCCGCCGTCATTCCCCTTATCTCTGCCTCGATGGCGTACAGTTCGCCGATCCGTTTCAGCGCTTCCTCCGTCAGGGCTGACGGGGTGCGAACGTGCACATCGTGGATTTTACGGCGGGCGTGAGCCCAACAGGCGGCTTCCGTTATCCGGCCATCCCGGTACAGCTCGTTGAACCCGGCGTATGCATCCGCCTGCAGTACACCACTGAACCCCGCAAGATGGGTCTGCGGATGGATGCCTTTTCTGTCCGGGCTGTAAGCGAACCACACCGCCGGCGCCAGCGTTGACCCGGCGTTACGGTCGTCACGAACGTAGGTCCATAACCGCCCGGTCTTCGTTTTCTTATTGCCAGGCAACAGCACCGGGACAGGCGTGTCATCAGCATGGAGCTTACCGTCAGTCAGCACATAGTCCTGAAGCGCTTCTTCCAGCGGTGACAGTAGCCGGCAGCATGCATCCACCCAGCCCGACAGCAGTGAACGACTCAGCTCCACGCCCTGGCGGCCGTACATTTCAGACTGGCGGTACAGCGGGGTGTGCTCTGCATACTTTGAGATCAGCACGCGGGCCAGCAGCCCCGGTCCTGCGATACCCCGCTCGATGGGCCGTGAAGGCGCGGGGGCCTGCACGATGGCATCGCACTGAGTACAGGCATGCTTTTCACGTACAGTCCGGATAACCCGGAAGGCGCTGCGCATCAGCTCCAGCTGTTCGGCGGCATCCTCACCCAGATAGCTCAGCGAGCCTCCACATTCCGGGCAGCATGACGCTGCCGGCAGCAGCCGTTTTTCATCGCTGGATTTGCCCCTATATTTCCAGACACCTGTTATCACTTAACCCATTACTGGCCTGCTGCCGCAGATATTCCCGTGGCGAGCGATAACCCAGTGCACTATGCGGATGCCA
>NZ_JBJQMC010000048.1:0-4902 GCF_046486085.1 Escherichia sp. WS568 | reverse complement strand
CCACAGAATGATGTCACGCTGAAAATGCCGGCCTTTGAATGGGTTCATGTGCAGCTCCATCAGCAAAAGGGGATGATAAGTTTATCACCACCGACTATTTGCAACAGTGCCCTTGAATCTATCCGGCGTCTGAATGGGATTTTATTCCCGCGCCTTGATGAGTTCCGCGCCTGATGAACCTCCAGAAAATATACGGCTTCAATGAGCCTTTCCGTTTTACAGGTTCCTCAACAGGCCGGTGGGCCGTTAGTATCATCAATATCAGTATTCGCAAAACCAGATCAGTAATTCTTTAAACCGGTGTATTTCTGCCGTTATGCTACATAAGTTTGCTGTCGTGCCGTTAGGGCCCAGGCTATTCTGGCCAGCTTGTTTGCCAGAGCACAAGTGACGACAAAGTTGCTTTTCCGGCACAGTAAATCCCTGACCCAATCGGCCAATTTGCCAGACTGGTGTTCCAGTTTTTGTATGAATACCCTGGCACATTGAACCAACAAAGTTCGGATCTTTTTATTACCTCGCTTACTAATTCCCAGCAATGTCGTCCTACCTCCCGTGCTGTACTGCCGAGGTACAAGCCCTGTTGCCGCCGCAAAGTCACGGCTGCTGGCGTACTGCTTCCCGTCGCCAATCTCAGTTGAAATAGTACTCGCTGTCAGTGTTCCGACGCAGGGAATGCTCAGCAAGCGCTGTCCAACCTCATCTTCGTCCAACTTTCGTTTCAACTGGGATTCCAAATCTTTAATCTGCTCAACAAGATAGTGATAATGCTGTTGTAATTTCAGCAATAACTGGCTGGTGATGCTGCCAACTTACTGATTTAGTGTATGATGGTGTTTTTGAGGTGCTCCAGTGGCTTCTGTTTCTATCAGCTGTCCCTCCTGTTCAGCTACTGACGGGGTGGTGCGTAACGGCAAAAGCACCGCCGGACATCAGCGCTATCTCTGCTCTCACTGCCGTAAAACATGGCAACTGCAGTTCACTTACACCGCTTCTCAACCCGGTACGCACCAGAAAATCATTGATATGGCCATGAATGGCGTTGGATGCCGGGCAACTGCCCGCATTATGGGCGTTGGCCTCAACACGGTTTTACGTCACTTAAAAAACTCAGGCCGCAGTCGGTAACCTCGCGCATACAACCGGGCAGTGATGTGATTGTCTGCGCTGAAATGGACGAACAGTGGGGCTACGTCGGTGCTAAATCACGTCAGCGCTGGCTGTTTTACGCGTATGACAGGATACGGAGGACAGTTGTGGCGCACGTCTTCGGTGAACGCACTCTGGCCACACTGGAGCGTCTTCTGAGCCTGCTGTCGGCCTTTGAGGTCGTGGTATGGATGACGGATGGCTGGCCGCTGTATGAATCACGCCTGAAGGGAAAGCTGCACGTTATCAGCAAGCGTTACACTCAGCGCATTGAGCGACATAATCTGAATCTGAGACAACATCTGGCAAGGCTGGGACGGAAGTCACTGTCGTTCTCAAAATCGGTGGAGCTGCATGACAAAGTCATCGGGCATTATCTGAACATAAAACACTATCAATAAGTTGGAGTCACTACCCACAAATTGGGAGATATATCATGAAAGGCTGGCTTTTTCTTGTTATCGCAATAGTTGGCGAAGTAATCGCAACATCCGCATTAAAATCTAGCGAGGGCTTTACTAAGCTTGCCCCTTCCGCCGTTGTCATAATCGGTTATGGCATCGCATTTTATTTTCTTTCTCTGGTTCTGAAATCCATCCCTGTCGGTGTTGCTTATGCAGTCTGGTCGGGACTCGGCGTCGTCATAATTACAGCCATTGCCTGGTTGCTTCATGGGCAAAAGCTTGATGCGTGGGGCTTTGTAGGTATGGGGCTCATAATTGCTGCCTTTTTGCTCGCCCGATCCCCATCGTGGAAGTCGCTGCGGAGGCCGACGCCATGGTGACGGTGTTCGGCATTCTGAATCTCACCGAGGACTCCTTCTTCGATGAGAGCCGGCGGCTAGACCCCGCCGGCGCTGTCACCGCGGCGATCGAAATGCTGCGAGTCGGATCAGACGTCGTGGATGTCGGACCGGCCGCCAGCCATCCGGACGCGAGGCCTGTATCGCCGGCCGATGAGATCAGACGTATTGCGCCGCTCTTAGACGCCCTGTCCGATCAGATGCACCGTGTTTCAATCGACAGCTTCCAACCGGAAACCCAGCGCTATGCGCTCAAGCGCGGCGTGGGCTACCTGAACGATATCCAAGGATTTCCTGACCCTGCGCTCTATCCCGATATTGCTGAGGCGGACTGCAGGCTGGTGGTTATGCACTCAGCGCAGCGGGATGGCATCGCCACCCGCACCGGTCACCTTCGACCCGAAGACGCGCTCGACGAGATTGTGCGGTTCTTCGAGGCGCGGGTTTCCGCCTTGCGACGGAGCGGGGTCGCTGCCGACCGGCTCATCCTCGATCCGGGGATGGGATTTTTCTTGAGCCCCGCACCGGAAACATCGCTGCACGTGCTGTCGAACCTTCAAAAGCTGAAGTCGGCGTTGGGGCTTCCGCTATTGGTCTCGGTGTCGCGGAAATCCTTCTTGGGCGCCACCGTTGGCCTTCCTGTAAAGGATCTGGGTCCAGCGAGCCTTGCGGCGGAACTTCACGCGATCGGCAATGGCGCTGACTACGTCCGCACCCACGCGCCTGGAGATCTGCGAAGCGCAATCACCTTCTCGGAAACCCTCGCGAAATTTCGCAGTCGCGACGCCAGAGACCGAGGGTTAGATCATGCCTAGCATTCACCTTCCGGCCGCCCGCTAGCGGACCCTGGTCAGGTTCCGCGAAGGTGGGCGCAGACATGCTGGGCTCGTCAGGATCAAACTGCACTATGAGGCGGCGGTTCATACCGCGCCAGGGGAGCGAATGGACAGCGAGGAGCCTCCGAACGTTCGGGTCGCCTGCTCGGGTGATATCGACGAGGTTGTGCGGCTGATGCACGACGCTGCGGCGTGGATGTCCGCCAAGGGAACGCCCGCCTGGGACGTCGCGCGGATCGACCGGACATTCGCGGAGACCTTCGTCCTGAGATCCGAGCTCCTAGTCGCGAGTTGCAGCGACGGCATCGTCGGCTGTTGCACCTTGTCGGCCGAGGATCCCGAGTTCTGGCCCGACGCCCTCAAGGGGGAGGCCGCATATCTGCACAAGCTCGCGGTGCGACGGACACATGCGGGCCGGGGTGTCAGCTCCGCGCTGATCGAGGCTTGCCGCCATGCCGCGCGAACGCAGGGGTGCGCCAAGCTGCGGCTCGACTGCCACCCGAACCTGCGTGGCCTATACGAGCGGCTCGGATTCACCCACGTCGACACTTTCAATCCCGGCTGGGATCCAACCTTCATCGCAGAACGCCTAGAACTCGAAATCTAACGTCCGTTCGGGCATCGAGGTCCATGTCGGGGTGGGACGGGCCCGTGGCTTCAAGATCACTTGCAGTCCGACCGCGATGTCTTGGTTGCGCGAGAGGTTGTCGACAGGCCATGCTGAGTGTGCGATGGTTGATCGCTTCCTCGCCGCTCTCCACGGCGACGATGGCCGCCGCCATCAGCAAGTGCGCCAGTTCCCCTATGGTGCCCTCGCTGCGTGTGAGCAGGTAGCGAGCCATGTCCAGCGTGGCAATTGGGGAAGGCCGGCGCAGCGGGAGCGAAGCGGCGAAGCTGGCCAGCAGTGAGCAGCAATCGTCGTTGGCCTCCCATACCGGCAGCATCATCGGCTCGAAGCGATTTTCCAACTGGTCATCGGAGCGGATGGCTAGGTAGGCGTCGCGCGTGCCTACCCCAACCAACGGGATGCGCAGTTCGTTGCCGAGGAAGCGCAGCAGGTTGAGGAATTCCCGGCGGTTGACGCTGTTGCCGGCCAGCACGTTGTGCAGCTCGTCGATCACCAGCATGCGCACGCCGACCTTGCGCAGCAGTGCCAGAGCCAGTTGCTCCATTTCCGGCAACCGTGGGCGTGGGCGCAGCGGCGCGCCCATCGCGGCGAGCAGCGCGACGTAGAAGCGGATCACGGACGGCTCGGACGGCATCTGCACGACCAACACCGGGATGTGCTCCTGGTCGGCGTCGGAGCTGGCCGGGTGGGTGCGGCGGAACTTCTCGACGATCATCGACTTGCCATTGTTGGTCGGGCCAACCAGCAGCAGGTTGGGCATGCGTTGCTTGTTTGGCCACGCATAAAGGGCTTCCAGCCGGTTCAGCGCCTCGACTGCGCGCGGATAGCCGATCCAGCGGTCGGCGCGAAGGCGCTGGATGCGCTCGTCCGCCGGAAGACGGGCCAAGCCCTGGGCCGCCGGCAGCAGGTGGGACAGGTCGATGATGGGATATTCGTCCACGGCTACCACTCCTCAATCTGGTCGAACGGTTTGGCGGGTGGCAAGTTGTCTGCCTGCGGGTCGGCAATATCCGTATCCGGCGGAACGGGCTTGTCCGGCCGAGCTGATGTCTTGAGGTGCTGGCGGCGATCCGCGTCACGCCGCGCCTTGCGTGTGGCCTTCTGCGCGCTGGTCACAATCTCACGCATCTGGCCGATCATGCGGAACAGCGCCGACTCATCCACCTGTTCGCGCCCTTGCTGCCGCAGTTTCGCCAGCGCCTGCCGTTGTTCCCAGAGGGTGACAGCCGGATGCGACAAGGTACGGTAGGGAATTTCCAGGTAATGCTGTCCCTCCGGTTCCAGGACCCAGATACGGCTGATGTCGCGCGGATCGCGCCGGATCAGAAAGGACGGCCAGCGTTCACGCCGCGCAATCCACGGCTTGAGCGCATCGGCGGGCACTGTTGCAAAGTTAGCGATGAGGCAGCCTTTTGTCTTATTCAAAGGCCTTACATTTCAAAAACTCTGCTTACCAGGCGCATTTCGCCCAGGGGATCACCATAATA
>NZ_JBJQMC010000047.1:0-6386 GCF_046486085.1 Escherichia sp. WS568 | reverse complement strand
CCGGTGGTAAGGCAACAGATGTCACCATGACATCCGGTAGTGCCCTGATTGCAGACAGTGGTGCCACTGTTGAGGGGACCAATGCCAGCGGTAAGTTCAGTATTGATGGCATATCCGGTCAGGCCAGCGGCCTGCTGCTGGAAAATGGCGGCAGCTTTACGGTTAATGCCGGGGGACAGGCCAGCAACACCACTGTCGGACATCGTGGAACACTGACGCTGGCTGCCGGGGGAAGTCTGAGTGGCAGAACACAGCTCAGTAAAGGTGCCAGCATGGTACTGAATGGTGATGTGGTCAGTACCGGCGATATTGTTAACGCAGGGGAGATTCGCTTTGATAATCAGACGACACCGGATGCCGCGCTGAGCCGTGCTGTTGCAAAAGGCGACTCCCCGGTAACGTTCCATAAACTGACCACCAGTAACCTCACCGGTCAGGGTGGCACCATCAATATGCGTGTTCGCCTTGATGGCAGCAATGCCTCTGACCAGCTGGTGATTAATGGTGGTCAGGCAACCGGCAAAACCTGGCTTGCGTTCACAAATGTCGGAAACAGTAACCTCGGGGTGGCAACCTCCGGACAGGGTATCCGGGTTGTGGATGCACAGAATGGTGCCACCACAGAAGAAGGTGCGTTTGCCCTGAGTCGCCCGCTTCAGGCCGGTGCCTTTAACTACACCCTGAACCGTGACAGCGATGAAGACTGGTATCTGCGCAGTGAAAATGCTTATCGTGCAGAAGTCCCCCTGTATGCCTCCATGCTGACACAGGCAATGGACTATGACCGGATTCTGGCAGGCTCCCGCAGCCATCAGACCGGTGTAAACGGTGAAAATAACAGCGTCCGTCTCAGCATTCAGGGCGGCCATCTCGGTCACGATAACAACGGCGGTATTGCCCGTGGGGCCACGCCGGAAAGCAGCGGCAGCTATGGCTTCGTCCGCCTGGAGGGTGACCTGCTGAGAACAGAGGTTGCCGGTATGTCTGTGACCGCAGGGATATATGGTGCTGCAGGCCATTCTTCCGTTGATGTTAAGGATGATGACGCCTCCCGTGCCGGCACGGTCCGGGATGATGCCGGCAGCCTTGGCGGATACCTGAATCTGACACATACATCCTCCGGCCTGTGGGCTGACATTGTGGCCCAGGGAACCCGCCACAGCATGAAAGCGTCATCGGACAATAACGACTTCCGCGCCCGGGGCTGGGGCTGGCTGGGCTCACTGGAAACCGGTCTGCCCTTCAGTATCACTGACAATCTGATGCTGGAGCCACAACTGCAGTACACCTGGCAGGGACTCTCCCTGGATGACGGCCAGGATAACGCCGGTTATGTGAAGTTCGGGCATGGCAGTGCACAACATGTGCGTGCCGGTTTCCGTCTGGGCAGCCACAACGATATGAACTTTGGTAAAGGCACCTCATCCCGTGACACCCTGCGCGACAGTGCAAAACACAGTGTGCGTGAACTGCCGGTGAACTGGTGGGTACAGCCTTCTGTTATCCGCACCTTCAGCTCCCGGGGGGACATGAGCATGGGTACAGCCGCAGCCGGCAGTAACATGACGTTCTCACCGTCACAGAATGGCACGTCACTGGACCTGCAGGCCGGACTGGAAGCCCGTGTCCGGGAAAATATCACCCTGGGCGTTCAGGCCGGTTATGCCCACAGTGTCAGCGGCAGCAGCGCTGAAGGTTATAACGGTCAGGCCACGCTGAATGTGACTTTCTGACAGAACCATCGCCTCTTTGTGGTCCCGGTCATCATGATCGGGACCCGGACCGGCGCAACGGATATTCAACGCCACATTCGCTGGCATTAACAATAACATGATATTCATCACGGAGTGACTATGTTACAGATAGTCGGCGCGCTGATCCTGCTGATAGCAGGATTTGCCATTCTTCGCCTTTTGTTCAGAGCATTAATCAGCACGGCTTCTGCGCTGGCAGGGCTTATATTGCTGTGTCTGTTCGGCCCGGCCTTACTGGCTGGCTATATCATCGAACGCATAACCCGGTTGTTCCATATTCGCTGGCTGGCAGGCGTATTTCTGACGATTGCCGGAATGATCATCAGCTTCATGTGGGGACTTGATGGTAAACATATCGCGCTGGAGGCTCACACCTTTGACTCTGTGAAATTTATTCTGACCACCGCTCTCGCCGGTGGTCTGCTGGCTGTTCCCCTGCAGATCAAAAACATTCAGCAGAACGGGATCACACCAGAAGATATCAGCAAGGAAATTAACGGGTATTACTGCTGTTTTTATACTGCCTTTTTCCTTATGGCGTGTTCTGCATGCGCACCATTGATCGCGTTACAGTACGATATTTCACCGTCACTGATGTGGTGGGGCGGGTTGTTGTACTGGCTGGCTGCATTAGTGACGCTGCTATGGGCGGCCAGCCAAATCCAGGCGCTGAAAAAACTGACCTGTGCCATCAGCCAGACACTGGAAGAACAACCGGTGCTCAACAGTAAATCGTGGCAGACCAGTTTGCAAAACGATTACAGCCTTCCTGACTCACTGACGGAGCGCATCTGGCTGACGCTCATTTCTCAACGGATTTCCCGGGGAGAGCTGAGGGAATTTGAACTGGCAGACGGAAACTGGTTACTGAACAATGCCTGGTATGAAAGAAACATGGCAGGGTTTAACGAACAGTTGAAAGAGAACCTGTCATTCACACCTGATGAACTGAAAACGCTCTTCCGGAACCGCCTGAATTTATCACCGGAAGCGAATGACGATTTTCTCGATCGTTGCCTGGACGGCGGTGACTGGTATCCCTTTTCAGAAGGTCGCCGTTTTGTATCATTCCATCACGTGGATGAGCTTCGTATCTGTGCCTCCTGCGGGCTGACAGAAGTACATCATGCCCCGGAAAATCATAAGCCGGATCCGGAATGGTACTGCTCCTCTCTTTGTCGCGAAACAGAAACACTGTGTCAGGAAATTTATGAACGCCCCTACAACAGTTTTATTTCCGATGCAACGGCGAATGGTCTGATTCTCATGAAACTGCCGGAAACCTGGAGTACAAATGAGAAAATGTTTGCTTCCGGAGGGCAGGGACATGGGTTTGCCGCTGAACGGGGAAACCATATTGTCGACAGAGTCCGTCTGAAAAACACACGGATCCTCGGTGATAATAATGCCAGAAATGGAGCAGACAGACTGGTCAGCGGAACAGAAATCCAGACGAAATATTGTTCAACTGCAGCCCGTAGCGTCGGTGCGGCATTCGACGGGCAAAACGGACAGTATCGTTACATGGGAAATAATGGCCCCATGCAACTGGAAGTCCCCCGTGATCAGTATGCCGGCGCTGTTGAAACCATGAGGAATAAGATCCGCGAAGGTAAAGTACCCGGTATAACCGATCCCGCAGAAGCGTCCCGGCTGATTCGTCGGGGACATCTGACTTATACTCAGGCCCGTAATATCACCCGGTTCGGGACCATCGAATCGGTCACTTATGATATTGCCGAGGGTTCGGTTGTCAGTCTGGCGGCCGGAGGGATCAGTTTTGCCCTGACGGCATCGGTCTTCTGGCTCAGCACCGGCGATCGCGATGCTGCCCTGCAGACAGCTGCTGTCCAGGCAGGAAAAACCTTCACCCGCACACTGGCTGTCTACGTCACAACCCAGCAACTCCACCGGCTCAGTGTTGTTCAGGGTATGCTGAAGCACATTGATTTTTCGACTGCCAGCCCGACTGTCCGACTGGCTCTTCAGAAGGGGACCGGTGCAGGAAATATCAGTGCCCTGAACAAAGTAATGAAGGGTACGCTGGTGACATCTCTGGCACTGGTAGCTGTCACAACCGGCCCTGACATGATCAAAATGTTGCGGGGACGGATCTCCGGTGCGCAGTTCATCAGGAATCTTGCCGTGGCATCTTCCGGTGTGGCAGGTGGTGCTGTCGGGTCAGTGGCGGGCGGGATACTGTTCAGTCCACTGGGACCATTTGGTGCACTGACAGGGCGTGTGGTTGGCGGTGTTCTGGGGGGAATGATTGCCTCCGCTGTATCAGGAAAAATTGCCGGAGTGCTGGTTGAAGAAGATCGCGTCAAAATTCTGGCAATGATTCAGGAGCAGGTGACATGGCTTGCCGGCAGTTTCCTGCTGACCGGACATGAGATTGAAAATCTGAACGAGAATCTGGCCCGTGTTATCGATCAGAATGCTCTGGAGATCATTTTCGCCGCCGGTATACAACAACGGGCCGCGACCAATATGTTAATCAAACCACTGGTGGTCAGTATCATCAGGCAACGCCCCGTCATGGAATATGATGCATCCCATCTCGGCAATATGGTTAACCGACTGGAAGAAGCATTCCCCCCGGAGCTCCCGGCATAACGTGTGTTCTGCTCCTTTTAGGTTTTATCACCTGATTTGCCAGTGTCATCGTCATGACTCATGAGAGGTAAATACCATGATTCACCTGTTCAAAACCTGCATTATTACTGGCGTCATTCTGGGGTTAACGTGGTCTGCCCCACTCCGGGCACAGGATCAACGTTACATCAGTATACGCAATACAGATACGATATGGCTCCCGGGAAATATTTGTGCTTACCAGTTCCGGCTGGATAATGGCGGAAACGGTGAAGGATTTGGCCCCCTCACCATCACTCTGCAACTCAAAGACAAATATGGTCAGACGCTGGTGACCAGAAAAATGGAAACGGAAGCTTTTGGTGACAGTAATGCCACGCGAACCACAGACGCATTTCTGGAAACGGAGTGCGTGGAAAATGTCGCCACAACCGAAATCATTAAAGCAACTGAAGAAAGTAACGGCCATCGTGTCAGTCTGCCGTTATCGGTTTTCGATCCCCAGGACTACCATCCACTGCTAATTACCGTTTCCGGAAAAAACGTTAACTGATCCCTGAAGTCAGTTTCATGCTTCAGCCTCTGTCACAACGCGTGGCAGAGGCTTTTTATTTATCAGGAGAAAACAGATATGCCGGGTTACACAGAGTATGTCCTGGCTGAAGGATCTTTCTCATACGGGCAGGCGGTTGCTGTCATAACAGCTTACCGCAATGTGTTTATCCAGGATGACCCGGGAATGCATTTCCGTCGGATTATCCGCAACACGGAAGGTCAGCGACGCTGGCGCTGCCGGAATTCTGAATCCGATGCCGGAAAGGTGCTTAATACGCGGCTCGCCAGTGACGGTCTTCTCAGACAATAAACGTCATTCATTTCACCCATCAGGCCGCGTCTTCTCCGGGAGACGTGGCTTTTTCATTTATTACACCAGTAAATCTTAACCACCGATAAGGAGCAAATTATGCGACTAGCCAGTCGTTTTGGTTATGCGAACCAGATACGCCGTGACCGTCCGCTGACACACGAAGAACTGATGCACTATGTACCCGGTATTTTTGGGGAAGACCGGCATACCTCCCGCAGTGAACGCTATACGTATATCCCCACCATCACCGTGCTGGAAAGTCTGCAGCGGGAAGGCTTTCAGCCGTTCTTCGCCTGCCAGACCCGTGTGCGCGACCCGGGCCGCCGGGGATACACAAAACACATGCTGCGTCTGCGGCGGGCCGGAGAGATAAACGGAGAACATGTCCCTGAAATTATTCTGCTCAACTCTCATGACGGTACCTCCAGCTACCAGATGCTGCCGGGTTACTTCAGGTTCGTCTGCCAGAACGGATGCGTCTGTGGTCAGTCTCTGGGGGAAGTGCGTGTTCCGCACCGGGGAAATGTGGTGGACAGAGTCATTGAAGGGGCTTACGAGGTGGTGGGCGTGTTTGACCGGATTGAGGAAAAGCGTGATGCCATGCAGTCGCTGATTCTGCCGCCACCGGCACGCCAGGCGCTGGCACAGGCGGCACTGACTTACCGTTATGGTGACGAACATCAGCCCGTCACCACCGCCGACATTCTGACGCCACGACGCCGGGAGGATTACGGTAAGGACCTGTGGAGTGCTTATCAGACCATTCAGGAGAATATGCTGAAAGGCGGAATTTCAGGTCGCAGCGCTAAAGGAAAACGTATCCATACCCGTGCCATTCACAGCATTGACACTGACATTAAGCTCAACCGCGCATTGTGGGTGATGGCGGAAACCCTGCTGGAGAGCCTGCGCTGATTCAGCCATTACCCTGAAAACCACGCATTTATTTGTCCTTTAAGGAGTCATTTCATGAAAACCATTTCACATAATTCCACCACATCTTCTGTTTCCGTAACCGCTGCATCAGGGAATGACCAGCCTCAGTTGGTTGCCACCCTCGTCCCTGATGAACAGCGCATCAGCTTCTGGCCGCAGCACTTTGGCCTCATTCCACAGTGGGTGACCCTGGAGCCCCGTGTCTTCGGCTGGATGGACCGTCTGTGTGAAGA
>NZ_JBJQMC010000046.1:0-6437 GCF_046486085.1 Escherichia sp. WS568 | reverse complement strand
TTTATTATGGTGATCCCCTGGGCGAAATGCGCCTGGTAAGCAGAGTTTTTGAAATGTAAGGCCTTTGAATAAGACAAAAGGCTGCCTCATCGCTAACTTTGCAACAGTGCCGCGCGACGAGCAGCAGCACCAGGAGCAGAAGCACGTCGAGAAAAAGCAACAGCAGATCGAGCAGCGCCCACGGCGGGCCGCTCGCATCGGATAAGTCGAAAAATCCGGCTAAAGTGGCCGAGCTGCACATCAGGCCGCGCGGTTTTCCTCCCTGATCGCCGGCGCGGTTTCTTCCTCCCTGAACCGCATGCAGACTTGCCGCCTCGGACACCCCGAGGCGGTTTTTTTTCGCCTCGCTCGAGCATCGCCGCATCCGACGATGCCGAGACGACCAGGCCGCGCACGTCGAGCTGCAGCATCGCCATTGCCGACGATGGCACCAGGTCGCCGGCGGTGGCCACCGACCTCGAGCTCGCATCGCCACATCCGACGATGCGCGCCGGCGTCGACCATCGCCAGGTCTGACGATGGCGGCCGCCCTGCCCTGGATCTCGCATCGCCATTTCTGGCGATGAGATCCACGGAGCGGCCATTTAGACCCGCCAATAACGACCCGGCCAAGATAAATCGCATGACGGCCTTTTTGGCCGGGGGTAGCATGACCGGACACTTTGCGTATGCCCAAAGGAGCCCGCAAGTATGCGCAGGACGAAGCCAGTAGCCGCGCCGATGGTGGCGCGGGTCTATCTGCGCGTCAGCACCGACGCGCAGGACTTGGAACGCCAAGAGGCGATCACTACGGCCGCGAAGGCCGCCGGCTACTACGTCGCCGGCATCTACCGTGAGAAGGCATCCGGCGCACGCGCCGACCGGCCTGAGCTGCTGCGCATGATCGGCGACCTACAGCCCGGCGAGGTGGTCATTGCCGAGAAGATCGACCGCATCAGCCGCCTACCTTTGCCCGAGGCCGAGCGCCTGGTGGCCTCGATACAGGCCAAAGGCGCACGCCTGGCCGTCCCTGGCGTGGTCGATCTATCCGACCTGGCGGCCGAGGCCCAGGGCGTCGCCAAGATCGTGCTGGAAGCCGTGCAGATCATGCTTTTTCGCCTGGCCTTGCAGATGGCCCGCGACGACTACGAGGACAGGCGCGAACGCCAGCGCCAAGGCATTGAGTTGGCCCGCCAGGCCGGGCGGTACAAGGGCCGCCGTGCTGATCCGAAGCGCCGCGCCCAAGTTGTCGCGCTGCGCAAGTCCGGCTACAGCATCAACAAGACCGCCGAGCTGGCCGGGTACAGTGCGGCCCAGGTGAAACGGATATGGGCCGAGGTCAGCCAGGCCGAAGCGAAGCAGCACGGCGCGTTCGTGGAGGACGCATTGACGGAAGCCGATGCCCTGGCCGCTGTCGGCCAGGATGAGCGCCAGGAGGAAAGGGCATGAAGAAGCCGAACCAAGACGACGAGCCGTTTTTCATCACCGAGGAGATTGCGGCCGAAATGATCGCCGGCGGCTATGAGTTCGAGCTGCCGCCCATTCCTTGCACCATCCGCCTACGCGACGTGCTGGAGCGCATGACCGATGCTGAGCTAGCATTGCAGCCGGGCGAGATCGCCGACCAGGAGCGTGAACGCTGCCGGCGCAAGCCGTGTTCAACCTCATGATCTGGTCATGGTATTTTTCATGGCACTGAGCCTGATAGTTCTTGCAAATTGTTGTCACTAAAGGGTTTTGTGTGCTTGTTTACAATCGAGTGGGAGTGACGGGCACTGGCTGGCAATGTCTAGCAACGGCAGGCATTTCGGCTGAGGGTAAAAGAACTTTCCGCTAAGCGATAGACTGTATGTAAACACAGTATTGCAAGGACGCGGAACATGCCTCATGTGGCGGCCAGGACGGCCAGCCGGGATCGGGATACTGGTCGTTACCAGAGCCACCGACCCGAGCAAACCCTTCTCTATCAGATCGTTGACGAGTATTACCCGGCATTCGCTGCGCTTATGGCAGAGCAGGGAAAGGAATTGCCGGGCTATGTGCAACGGGAATTTGAAGAATTTCTCCAATGCGGGCGGCTGGAGCATGGCTTTCTACGGGTTCGCTGCGAGTCTTGCCACGCCGAGCACCTGGTCGCTTTCAGCTGTAAGCGTCGCGGTTTCTGCCCGAGCTGTGGGGCGCGGCGGATGGCCGAAAGTGCCGCCTTGCTGGTTGATGAAGTACTGCCTGAACAACCCATGCGTCAGTGGGTGTTGAGCTTCCCGTTTCAGCTGCGTTTCCTGTTTGCCAGCCGGCCCGAGATCATGGGGTGGGTGCTGGGCATCGTTTACCGCGTCATTGCCACGCACCTGGTCAAGAAAGCGGGCCATACCCACCAAGTGGCCAAGACGGGCGCGGTCACCCTGATCCAGCGTTTTGGATCGGCGCTCAATCTGAATGTTCACTTCCACATGCTGTTTCTCGACGGTGTGTATGTCGAGCAATCCCACGGCTCAGCGCGTTTCCGCTGGGTCAAGGCGCCGACCAGCCCAGAGCTCACCCAGCTGACGCACACCATCGCCCACCGGGTGGGTCGCTATCTGGAACGGCAAGGCCTGCTGGAACGGGATGTCGAAAACAGCTATCTGGCCTCGGATGCGGTGGATGACGACCCGATGACACCCCTGCTGGGGCACTCGATCACTTACCGTATCGCTGTCGGTTCACAGGCGGGGCGAAAGGTGTTCACTTTGCAAACTCTGCCGACCAGTGGTGATCCGTTCGGTGACGGGATTGGCAAGGTAGCCGGGTCCAGCCTGCACGCCGGCGTGGCGGCCAGGGCCGATGAACGCAAGAAGCTCGAACGGCTGTGCCGGTACATCAGCCGCCCGGCGGTATCCGAGAAGCGGCTGTCGTTAACACGAGGCGGCAACGTGCGCTACCAGCTCAAGACGCCGTACCGGGACGGCACCACGCACGTCATTTTCGAACCATTGGATTTCATTGCAAGGCTGGCCGCCCTGGTACCGAAGCCCAGAGTCAACCTAACCCGCTTCCACGGGGTGTTCGCACCCAACAGTCGGCACCGGGCGTTGGTCACGCCGGCAAAACGGGGCAGGGGCAACAAGGTCAGGGTGGCTGATGAACCGGCAACACCAGCACAACGGCGAGCGTCGATGACATGGGCGCAACGGCTCAAGCGTGTTTTCAATATCGACATCGAGACCTGCAGCGGCTGCGGCGGCGCCATGAAAGTCATCGCCTGCATTGAAGACCCTATAGTGATCAAGCAGATCCTTGATCACCTGAAGCACAAAGCCGAAACCAGCGGGACCAGGGCGTTACCCGAAAGCCGGGCGCCACCGGCTGAGCTGCTCCTGGGTCTGTTTGACTGACGAGCCTGAAGGCCAACGATACCAATCAAAATGCTGCGTTCACAGCGCCGCGGCAGGGATCCGCCGTGCTGGTTGTCGGAAAAGGAGCCGCTAGTGGGAAAGAGGAGGGTAAATTTTCAGCGTTGCTGGCTCCCCGTCAGCCGGATTGGGTTGCATCGCAGGGGTGTCGAAAGAGTCAACTGCGGTCCAAAGCTGTTGGACTTGGGTGAAAAGGGCGTTTATTCTTCCTATACGTGCCGCGTTCCAGGCGGCGACTATGAGGGCTATGTCGATGCCCATGTGCGCCGGCTGGAGGCGCTACGCCGGGCCGGTATCGTCGAGCGGATCGACGCCGACCAATGGCGCATCCCCGATGATCTGGTCAGCCGTGCCGCCGCCCATGACGCCGGCCGAGACAGTCAGGCCAGCGTTCGCGTCCTTTCCCCGGTCGATCTGAACAAACAGATCGGATCGGACGGCGCGACCTGGCTGGACCGGCGGCTGATCCACGGCGAGACGGCCGACCTTGCGCCAACCGGCTTCGGGCAACAAGTCCGCGAAGCCATGGACCAGCGCCGCGAGCACCATATCGAACAGGGCGACGCCACCCGCAGCCGGGACAGCCGCGTCTTCTACCGGCGCAACCTTCTCGCCATCCTGCGGGAGCGCGAGGTAGCCGGCGTCGGATCGGATATGGCTTTGAGTAAGGGCCTGCCGTTCCGCGCCGCCACGGACGGCGAGAGCGTCAGCGGCAAGTTTACCGGAACCGTGCATCTATCGAGCGGCAAGTTCGCCGTGGTCGAGAAATCCCATGAGTTCACCCTTGTCCCGTGGCGGCCGATCATCGACCGCCAACTCGGCCGCGAGGTTATGGGCATCGTGCAGGGCGGGTCGGTGTCGTGGCAGTTAGGGCGGCAGAGGGGGCTGGAACGCTGAGTGCGCCCATGCCGCATTGCGAAGCAAAAGATAATCGGATAAAATGTAGCAATTCATATTCGTAAGCGTGGAGTAATCAGATGGGAAATTCCAAGTCAGCAGACAAGTAAGCCGCAACAACCAGTATTGTTGTTGCGGCGCTCTGTAAGGCTAGTCTCATCTGATTGCTGACGAGCAGACGTCGCCCGGTATTCCTTAATCGAGGGTTGATTCGTCATGACCACCACACGCCCCGCGTGGGCCTATACGCTGCCGGCAGCACTGCTGCTGATGGCTCCTTTCGACATCCTCGCTTCACTGGCGATGGATATTTATCTCCCTGTCGTTCCAGCGATGCCCGGCATCCTGAACACGACGCCCGCTATGATCCAACTCACGTTGAGCCTCTATATGGTGATGCTCGGCGTGGGCCAGGTGATTTTTGGTCCGCTCTCAGACAGAATCGGGCGACGGCCAATTCTACTTGCGGGCGCAACGGCTTTCGTCATTGCGTCTCTGGGAGCAGCTTGGTCTTCAACTGCACCGGCCTTTGTCGCTTTCCGTCTACTTCAAGCAGTGGGCGCGTCGGCCATGCTGGTGGCGACGTTCGCGACGGTTCGCGACGTTTATGCCAACCGTCCTGAGGGTGTCGTCATCTACGGCCTTTTCAGTTCGGTGCTGGCGTTCGTGCCTGCGCTCGGCCCTATCGCCGGAGCATTGATCGGCGAGTTCTTGGGATGGCAGGCGATATTCATTACTTTGGCTATACTGGCGATGCTCGCACTCCTAAATGCGGGTTTCAGGTGGCACGAAACCCGCCCTCTGGATCAAGTCAAGACGCGCCGATCTGTCTTGCCGATCTTCGCGAGTCCGGCTTTTTGGGTTTACACTGTCGGCTTTAGCGCCGGTATGGGCACCTACTTCGTCTTCTTCTCGACGGCTCCCCGTGTGCTCATAGGCCAAGCGGAATATTCCGAGATCGGATTCAGCTTTGCCTTCGCCACTGTCGCGCTTGTAATGATCGTGACAACCCGTTTCGCGAAGTCCTTTGTCGCCAGATGGGGCATCGCAGGATGCGTGGCGCGTGGGATGGCGTTGCTTGTTTGCGGAGCGGTCCTGTTGGGGATCGGCGAACTTTACGGCTCGCCGTCATTCCTCACCTTCATCCTACCGATGTGGGTTGTCGCGGTCGGTATTGTCTTCACGGTGTCCGTTACCGCGAACGGCGCTTTGGCAGAGTTCGACGACATCGCGGGATCAGCGGTCGCGTTCTACTTCTGCGTTCAAAGCCTGATAGTCAGCATTGTCGGGACATTGGCGGTGGCACTTTTAAACCGTGACACAGCGTGGCCCGTGATCTGTTACGCCACGGCGATGGCGGTACTGGTTTCGTTGGGGCTGGTGCTCCTTCGGCTCCGTGGGGCTGCCACCGAGAAGTCGCCAGTCGTCTAACCGACGACTGGTAGCAGGCCCGCTCCGATGCGGCGCACTAACCATCGAAACCTCGTGAATGTCGGTATCCTGTCTGGCAGGATACCGCTCATTTCCCTTGTTCAGTTCATCGCCGTCGCCGAGCATCTGAATTTTCGGCATGCGGCCAAGGCACTTGGTATCAGCCAGTCGAGCGTCAGCGCGCGTGTGAAAGCGCTGGAGGATAACCTTGGTGTCCTGCTATTTGAGCGCCATGCGCGGGGCGTTCGGCTAACAGACGCAGGCAGGCACTTCATGGAGCGTGTCACGGCGGGTGTCGATCAACTCGATCACGCAGTGAAGACCGCGGAGTGACGGGCACTGGCTGGCAATGTCTAGCAACGGCAGGCATTTCGGCTGAGGGTAAAAGAACTTTCCGCTAAGCGATAGACTGTATGTAAACACAGTATTGCAAGGACGCGGAACATGCCTCATGTGGCGGCCAGGACGGCCAGCCGGGATCGGGATACTGGTCGTTACCAGAGCCACCGACCCGAGCAAACCCTTCTCTATCAGATCGTTGACGAGTATTACCCGGCATTCGCTGCGCTTATGGCAGAGCAGGGAAAGGAATTGCCGGGCTATGTGCAACGGGAATTTGAAGAATTTCTCCAAAGCCCGCGACGCAGCGCCGGCAGGCAGAGCAAGTAGAGGGCAGCGCCTGCAATCCATGCCCACCCGTTCCACGTTGTTATAGAAGCCGCATAGATCGCCGTGAAG
>NZ_JBJQMC010000045.1:0-7172 GCF_046486085.1 Escherichia sp. WS568 | reverse complement strand
TTGCAATCCCGCCTTCATGTACCCACTGCTCACCGCCGTTCAGAGTGGTATTCACTGCCTGCCCCTGAAGGCTCTGTCCGCCTCCGGCACTGATAACCGTGTCTGAAACGCTTCCTCCGGCATTCACTCTCTGAAGACCACCACCGGTGACAGTAGTGTTGTTGGCGATACCGCCATTTTGTATCCATTGCCCGCCGGTATTGGCCTCGTTATCCGGCCCATACTCCAGACCGGTACTGATGGTCATTCCGTTGGCCGTACCGAGAACAATCTGGTTGTCATGATTTGTCAGTGTTCCGCCGTTCACGGTTTCTCCCGCCTGTACAACCGTGTCAGCAGCCAGTGCCGGGACTGATGTGACAGCAGCAAGAGACAGCACAACCGCCACACCGGCGCGTTTTCCCCGTGAGCGGGCCAGTTCGGAAGCCACCACCAGGGTGCCCGTAATGTGATTCCATACCAGCCTGTAGCTGGTGTTCAGATGTCGTTTCATCAGCTTTTCCTTACAGAGGGTGAATAAAAAAGCCGGTACCCACAAAAGTGGATACCGGCAGGTACAAAACAGCATGGTCAGATAAAGTGGTTTTTCCCGGACATAAATGCTTCCCTTCTCTCATCCGCCAGAGAAGTATCAGTCCGTTGTGTGCAATTCCGTTCTGCATGATGAAGAGATTCAGCTGCCTTTTCGCAGGCCATTAACCACTATAAACGATCGATAGTAACGATCGATACCTGTTTTATCGATCGTTTTATTCTATTAACAGTAGAGCAGTCACGCAAGAGAAACAGGAGGGGCATGAGGTGTTTGTATCATGTTTTCAGTTGGTTAACGCAATGTAATCAGACATTTCCCCTGGCAGACTGTTCAGAAGAAAATCCAGTTCCATACCGCGCGGGCAACAGAGACCACCGTGTCACGGACGGCACGCAGAACTGTGCGTGCAACAGAGGCAACACAGACGCTCTCCACCGTGTCAAATATCCGGTCCACCGCACCGGTAAACTGTTCACGGGCCTGCCCCCGGACAGATTCCGTGCGCAGCTCGTCCTGCAGGCGGGTCATCAGGGGACTGGCGGCATGGTCGGGAAGCGCTGTCATGAGCGCACTGACCAGCGTATCCAGTTCCCAGCCGGTGCGGGCCGATACGGCAACAACCGGATGTACGGGCCGGAACAGCCGGAATACCGCATCTGTTTTTTCGCGAATGTTCTGTTCCTGTGCGGGAGAAGGCTGAATACCTGCCATATCCCATTCATGGCAGGGCTCTGTTTTGTCGGCCTGCGTCACCACAAACAGCACCTGCTGATGTCCCCGGTGCAGTATGTGTCGCCAGAAATACTCATCCACAGACAGGGCACGGTCATCGGCTTTAATCAGCCACAGTACCAGGTCAAGTTCAGGCAGAATGTCACGGTACAGGGCTTCATACTCTGCATCCCTGTCCCGGCTCTCGCCCACCCCGGGCAGGTCAGTGATAATCATGCTGTGACCGTGGCCACTCAGACGGAAGCGCCGCACTTCCCGGGTGCCGGCGTGAACATCACTGACCGGGGTGACCTCCCCCTGAAACAGTGCATTACAGAGTGAGGATTTACCGGCCCCGCTTTTACCCATAATGCCAATCACGGGTTCGTGACTGGTGAGTTTGCGCAGATGTTCCAGGATGTGACGGGAAAGTGAGTAAGGCAGGGAGGAGAGCGGTTTTTCAATTGCCTCAATGGCATCAGACGGATTCATACATGTATTCCCGGTGAAAAAAGACAAAACCCCCGCACACCGGAAAGGTGGCGGGGGACTCACGGAGATAATATATGTCTGAAATTATCTGGAATGTCGGTACCTTTTATACTCTTCAACAATCAGGTCATGCAGCATTTCGCCGGTACTGAGTCTTCTGACCCTCGATAATTCTTTGAGCTGCGCCCTGGTTTCTGCGTCAAGAAAAAACTGTACATTGACTTTATCTTCCTGCATTTTTTTGTACTTGCGCTGCGCCTTGGCCTTATTGAAACTGTTTCTGAAATTTTTTATATCGTCAGGTGAGGTGAGTGTACAGGTAACCCATATGTCAAATGAAAGGTGAATTGCGTGGTAAATATCAGCAGAACCAGGAAAACTGGCCAGTTTTTCCAGTGCAATATTTTTTCCCTTCAAATAATTCCATGTCCATATGCATTCATGTTCGTTCTCCGGGAGGAGGTAACTGAAAGGACTCTTTGATTTAAATGCCCGTATCCATCTGTCTTTGGTCTGGATTATCCACTCATCCCGCAAATTCTTATCAGAAAGAATATCGAGAACTCTGAGTATTTGTCTGAACTGTGTCGATGAGTCCGACGGGAAGGCATTCCCTTCCAGATACTCTTCTTTAAGATACAGTTTATTCTTTTGAAGCAAGTCTGCGCTTATTTTTGCCCTGTTATTCTGGATAAACTGCATCAACAGATACCAGGAAAATAAGCATGCGCGTTCACTGCCCGCGATCCAGGATATTTTTTCCAGGGGGACCAGGAAGGCCAGGGCCTTCAGACGCATACCAGAAATGATTTGTTCAAGTTCAAAATCTGAAAGTGTGATGTTCAGATTTTCTCTGTTTTTTTTTATGTAAGCGATAAAACGTTCCGGGGGATCATAAACATTAAGGGGCAGTACGGAGATATTACGCTCTCCAAGATAATAAGAGTAATACGCATTTGCTCTTTCATTCATAACCTTATCCGACAAAATTTTCTGAACCATCCTCTTTCTCCGGTTGCTTAAAAATTAAACATAATAAGGTGATAATAACATGATAAAAAGAAGTTTATAATGGTATATTAAGGTGGTCAATAAAAAGGCAATCTGCGCGCTGTACAGTCATTCTGACAGGAAATGCAGGAGGAAGGGAAGGTAACCGGCTTCGTTATGCTGACAGGAATACCTGTTATCATGGAAGTGCACTCATGTGGCCGACGTAGCTTAAGAGGATGGAAGAGTGGAGACTGCAGACAGGGGGTATTGAAAGGTAAACATGTTTCGCCCGCCAGCTGCACCGGGGGCCAGCATCACTTTTTTTACGTTGTAACCCGGTATGCATTCCGGCTTTGATGATTACAGTCAGAGGGCAGCAGACTGACGTTATTTAACCGGACAGAAAAATTATGGACACTGAAATATCGTCTGTTAATACCTCGTTTGTCGGTGTGGTATTCCCTGTATTACCGGCGTCACCGATAAAGAGAGTTATAAACGCCAGAAAGGTACCTCCTTTATGCCGGGGAACACTTACGGAAAATGAAGTCTGAAAAGGAGCACAATGAAAAGAGGCGTGTCCCGTAAATATAACGAATCATCGCAGGATATGCATTATCAGGTGATACCAGAGGGCATTAAACTGTCGTCACGGATAAGAATATACAACATTTCTGATAACAAAACATCATAACGTGTTTCAGATATGTTCCGGCATCAGTCTGACGGATATTATTTCCCGGTAAAACAAACCGGCTACTGTAACGGTTAACTGTATCTGCATAAATTATTTATGATGAAAGAACAGTATTACGGATTCAAATATCATCCTGTTTGCATTCAGGCGGACATTCCCGGATGCCGGAAAGAATATCCTGCAGGCTGAGTGAGTCTCTTCCACAGTGCCGGGATCGCTGTCGCCACGTACATATTGTCACCAGGATGGGTATGTACCGCAGCATGCCATTTCTGGTGAATAACCGCACCTGCACATTCAGTCTGCTGAGAACCTGGCGTGTATCGGGCTGTAAAGAACATCCCTGTCCGTGGCTCCTCTGGTGGTGTTGCCTGCTCAGCAATGACAGGATGCCCTTAAGACGCCCGTCATGGCTCAGTATGATGACGACGAACACGCTCTGCAGGTGAGCATGGGGGCCGGGAGCATCATCATTTCCGTATTTTGTCACACCTTCCGGAAGCAACCGGCATCAGTTGCGGCTATCGTCAACCGTTGTGCGGTATGCCAGGAGCACGTACTGATCCATCAGATCCGTCAGTGCTGCGCTCTGCCTCTGACGGTTGATGATCCATTCCTCCAGCTCTTTTTCTGATTTCCGTTTCAGGTTCTCTTTCCAGTCTTCAAGGCTGTTTCCGGTCATTAAATCAAGCCAGCAAAGCCAGACCAGTTTGAGGCGCAACTCCGTGCCACCAAACTGACGGAAGAGGCTAATCAGTTTATTTGCCAGAGAACGCTGCCTCAGACGTTCACATTCAGACAGGAGAATGCCTTCCAGCATCGGATGATGAACCAGCAGATGTTCACTGGTGCATAAATTCACTATCAGATCATCATCCAGGGGCGGCGTGGCCCGTTTGTCAGGGCCATAAATCAGCCGGTGCAGGCTCTGGGGTACGATGGCAATCTCCGGTTTTTCACCATTGAATGACACCCAACCGGGCGTCAGATTATGGAAGTAGTAGATATTCGGATGACACACGCCCCAGGATACGGCGTGCCGGGTGAAGCCGGTCAGCCATTTCTGGTAGCTTTCGTGGAGCAGTTCGTAACGGGTCTGATACTGTTGTTTCATTTTCATATTCCTCACGGGGATATAACAGGCAGCAGAATGCCGCCGGCAGGCCGGGGATTACGTCTGCTGCGGGTGAACGGATAACGGTCAGAAATTACGGGCGGGGCTGTGCAATACGCGCCTGTAGCCAGGCTTCCACTTCACTTTTCAGCCAGCGGGAGCTGCGGCCCAGCTTGATGGGAGCCGGAAAGGCCCCATCCCTGATGAGCCTGTAAAACCACTTATCTGTCAGGCCGGTCAGTTGAGTGATAAATGCCATGTCGACCATCTGGTCATCCATCAGTGAAACTGGGGTAGCCATGAGAATGTTCCTCCGGATGTTGTTAAACCAGCCGGTGTGGTCATGAAAACAGTGCGCCACCTTCACCGGCATAACAACCGGGGAGAAACGTAAAAAATAATCGGGAATGTGACCGCCAGGAGATAAACGGGGAGGTTGCGGTGGCTGAGCCGTACCGGTATACCGGGTGGTTGTTGCGAAAAGATGCTTCCGCACGCACGCGCGATAAAGAGGGGATAGTTTTCGTGAGGACAGGGAGAGAAGCAGGCGTTCTGATAATTGCAGAGTTGTTTTCGGAGGTGGTTACAGTGAGTCAGCCCGTTCCTGGCGAGGAGGAGACTGATATCACCGATGGGATAAGGCTGTCTGATTGGTATTATAAATATAAGAAGTCATCAGAGAGTAACGTAAAGGATTTGCCAGAATAACCTAAGAGAGTAAATCTCTCCGGTAACAGAGCGCTGTGAAGCATTCTGTATCAGAGTGCAGATACATGAACGCTGATGCGTAAAATCAGCAGTGACACGCCAGCTCCCCCTGTGCCCATTCCTGTATAAGACATGAACTGAGCGTATTAATGCTCCTGCCCTGAGACTGAGCCGGTGAGTGAGGGGCTGAGAAATCCCTCTTGACACTGCTCTAAACCAGAAATACTTCCCCGGTTGTTGCGGTGCGTCCGGATCCCCGATAACGGAACACTAAGGCTGTATTGCGGGACACCAGGTAAGTGGCAGCCCGTAATACGTCAGGAGACGCGGGAAAAGTGAATTCCCACACGCGTTATAAACTTACCCTTGCGGAGCTGGAAGCCTTTAACTCTGCCGTTGACAACCGGCTGGCAGAACTGACAATGAACAAACTTTACGATCGCGCGCCGGCTTCCGTCTGGAAATATGTCACCTGAATATTGAAGCAGCGCTACGATGACTCCGGTGTTATCTGCACCGGAGGACCGGGAACATTAAGCGGTATAGCGACAACAAAGAATTCGAAATCAAAAGGGAATGGTGCCGGAGGCGTGGGCGGTAATAGGCTGATTTTCAGGTATTACCGGCTTACAACGTGTGGTTGATATTGAGGGGCTGTGAGTTTCGCGTATTTGTCAGAAACCCAGATGAGTTTTCCTGTATGAGACGAAATAAGGCAGCGGCAATCCCTGGAAAATTTAATATGGTATGAAGGAGAACCTGTCGGTTACGCTTAATATACACGGTACACTGTCAGCTCAGGGGATACATGAACCGTTATCTCACCAGCTACACAGTATACACACACTGACGCTGACAGTAGTCAGCAGGACCACAATAATCAGCGCCAGCAGTATGGTAACGATACGGTCTGTATTCCGGTAGTAGCCGAAGGGGTCGACAGAACTACAATACGGGCAACACACTGTATTATGAGTAATCGCGTTTCCACAGTCCCTGCACTTCTTTTTGCGTATCACCATCACTCCCTCCTCACAGCCTTACCCGTAACCGGTTTTTTACATTAAAAAACGACGCTGAAAATTCAACCGTCAGTCCGGAGACGACCGTTCGGGTTATCACAGAGTGCCTGAGACAGTGTCCTGCCGGAGGTCACTTCAGGGACTCTGCGCATTTTTTACGACGTGGCTATTCCGTATGAACCATACGGAGATTTAACCATGACCTACAAATACAACCCCTTCTGGCAGCAACGTATTCGTGAGACGGTGCGGCACGCACTGAATGTTCATCCCCGCCTGACGGCATTGCGGGTTGACCTGCGTCTCCCGGATGTACCGGCAGCAACGGACGCAGCTGTGATATCCCGCTTCATCAATGCCCTGAAAGCCCGAATCGACGCTTACCAGAAACGTAAGCATCGGGAAGGTAAACGCGTGCATCCCACCACCCTGCATTACGTCTGGGCCCGGGAGTTTGGGGAGTTCAAAGGTAAAAAACACTATCACCTGATGCTGCTGGTCAACCGGGATACCTGGTGTCGTGCCGGTGATTACCGCGCTCCGGAGTCTCTGGCCGGGATGATTAAACAGGCGTGGTGCAGTGCCCTGGGAGTGGATGTCGGGTGCCATGCCACGCTGGTGCATTTTCCGGCCTGGCCGGCGGTGTGGCTGGCGCGTAATGATGACACCGGCTTTCAGCAAGTGCTGGAACGTGCTGACTATCTGGCGAAAGAGCATACCAAAGCTCACTGCACCGGTGAGCGCAATTTTGGCTGTAGCCGGAGTTGAGCACGACTGGCGCGCCAATATCCGGCAAACCAAAAGTATGGGTTGTTGTCTGGCGGCAACGATGTATCCACTCGCCCACTGACTGTTTTTTACGTCAGTGTTCCATTGTGTGACAACCACAGTGCTGTAACA
>NZ_JBJQMC010000044.1:0-8315 GCF_046486085.1 Escherichia sp. WS568 | reverse complement strand
GTTAGGTAATCGTCACCTCCACAAAGAGCGACTCGCTGTATACCGTTGGCATGCTAGCTTTATCTGTTCGGGCAATACGATGCCCATTGTACTTGTTGACTGGTCTGATATTCGTGAGCAAAAACGACTTATGGTATTGCGAGCTTCAGTCGCACTACACGGTCGTTCTGTTACTCTTTATGAGAAAGCGTTCCCGCTTTCAGAGCAATGTTCAAAGAAAGCTCATGACCAATTTCTAGCCGACCTTGCGAGCATTCTACCGAGTAACACCACACCGCTCATTGTCAGTGATGCTGGCTTTAAAGTGCCATGGTATAAATCTGTTGAGAAGCTGGGTTGGTACTGGTTAAGTCGAGTAAGAGGAAAAGTACAATATGCAGACCTAGGAGCGGAAAACTGGAAACCTATCAGCAACTTACATGATATGTCATCTAGTCACTCAAAGACTTTAGGCTATAAGAGGCTGACTAAAAGCAATCCAATCTCATGCCAAATTCTATTGTATAAATCTCGCTCTAAAGGCCGAAAAAATCAGCGCTCGACACGGACTCATTGTCACCACCCGTCACCTAAAATCTACTCAGCGTCGGCAAAGGAGCCATGGGTTCTAGCAACTAACTTACCTGTTGAAATTCGAACACCCAAACAACTTGTTAATATCTATTCGAAGCGAATGCAGATTGAAGAAACCTTCCGAGACTTGAAAAGTCCTGCCTACGGACTAGGCCTACGCCATAGCCGAACGAGCAGCTCAGAGCGTTTTGATATCATGCTGCTAATCGCCCTGATGCTTCAACTAACATGTTGGCTTGCGGGCGTTCATGCTCAGAAACAAGGTTGGGACAAGCACTTCCAGGCTAACACAGTCAGAAATCGAAACGTACTCTCAACAGTTCGCTTAGGCATGGAAGTTTTGCGGCATTCTGGCTACACAATAACAAGGGAAGACTTACTCGTGGCTGCAACCCTACTAGCTCAAAATTTATTCACACATGGTTACGCTTTGGGGAAATTATGAGGGGATCTCTCAGTGCCAAGCATGGCTTCTTTTTTGATAACATCATGAAAACAAAACATTTTCTCTATTAATTTAAGGTCTATTACATATAAATTGTTTTCGACTTTGATAATTTGAAAGTTATCACTAACTCGAAAAAAGTCATCCTTTATTTCTTCAAGTCTTGTTGCGGATTTTTTTAGAAAAAAACCAGTGCGAGAGAAAATATTGACTGGGGCCATTGTTTTATAAAGTATAATTTGTTGTTGAGCATTACCAATGCAAATTAACAACACTCTAATATCTTCAATATTTTGCACGTTGAAATCAAAAACAGGCTCTCCTTGCTGTCCAAGCATATTTTGCATGGAAGTTAACTCGTCTGGCCATTCAATATCGTAATGATAAATAACATTATTTCTTTCATCCGCCGACGAAAGGGATAAAACACCAAGCTCATGATTATCAATAATATTTCTTTTTAGGCTGTCTAAAAATAACTCTTTTAAGCCATTTTGAGCACTCCCCTCGATATCCATTCTATATGCTATTGGGCTATTTTTAAGAATGGCATAAACTATAACAGAAACGTCATTTTTATTATTAATATAATAACTTAAATTATCATCTAAACCTTTTTTATCTAATTTCTGCGGTGACATATTTAATCCTTAATCTCCAGAATAGTAAACTCTTTCATCAAGCACTATATAGCTAACCATGTCATTTTCTTTTAACTGCCGTCTCGTAATCAATATTATCCCTGATTTATTAACTCCACCTGTTATACTAACGTTCAATTTATAAATATTAAATCCCAATAAAGCCAGGGAGGGGTTGGCGTAAAACAAATCCGTTTTAATATAAATCACCCCCATTATTATCAAGAGAACCGCCAAAACGATTACATATCTTTCTTTTTCAAAATCAAATGTAATCAATGGGATAATATACGTAGCTAAAAAAGTAAGATGTTCATAGTTTATTTTTTCAATTTTTGTTATTTCCATTGGGAGTTCTACACTTTTGTTTGTGTCATATTTAAATCTTTTGTAGGCAATCCAGCAATATAAAAGCAACCCTAAACAGATTAATGGGACAATATTGTTTTTCAATAACAAAAGCCAGCCAACAGACTTACATTGCGCACCAAGACAAACAGGGAGCTTTATTGTGATAAAAATAAAAAAACAAAACAAAATAGCTAATGATAAAATATACAAATCAACTTTACGCCTTACATACTCCTTTACTTTACCTGGATCATCTCTCATATACATACCTTCATAGTGAATTCTTTGCTATAACAATTAAAAATATCAATAAGACTCCAAACAGTAGAAATAAAAAACTCTCTTCAAGAAGAGATACATTTAATTTTAGTTAAGCATATACCACTTTATCATTTACATCAAATATAAATATTGTCAAATTGATTTTAAGCAATTACTGATCCGCAGCCACAGATATTCCCTCGGTGAGCGATAACTGCATATCCCGCTCTATTCGATCACGGATTGGCATCGAAGTCCGATCAGCAAATCGTATCCATTCGATCAACCGGGAACTTAACTTTTTCTATGTAAGTGCTAGGGAAGTACGTAGTGTAAGGTTTATTTTACAGGAGAGAGGTTCCAGAGCAGTAGTTCATACCCCCTGTTCGATGAGGGATTATTGATCCTTATGATCTCTTCACATAGCCACGATTCCGGTTCCACACCATTCAGCTTGCAGGTAATCAGCAGACTGTAGATGATTACCGCATTTTCTCCACCACGATCAGAGCCGAAAAAAAGATAGCTTTTCTTCCAACGGCCACCCAGCGTAATGCGTTTCCACCAATGTTGTTGTCGATATTTCTCCCGGCCATCACCGGATAATTGTTGCAATAACCAGTGACATCAGGGACTGAACAGCAGTTTTTAAGGCAACGTATTGCTCTGATGTATCAGGCCGGGCAACCCGAAAACACCTTTCCACCCGACATTGTCCGCCAGCGCTTATCACCTGCCAGGTCTGTTGCAGTAAATCTACCAGTTGTGAACATGCTTCATCAACCGTGGCACTGGCTCGCGGATGGCAGAAAAGATCCTGGCTGAGCAGCAACAGGCATCGTATTGTTGCCCCTCCATGTTGTTCCCGCAACCAGCGTAATACCACCGGCGATGATGGACTGAGCATGTGATTACTCTCAGTAATACGTTCGTGCACCTGTCGGTAAAAAGAAGTACAGAATACCTGAATCTGTTGCCCGTTGATGCTTCCTTCTGCCGAACGGAGAGTGAAACGAAATGCCAACAGATGTGGCCAGTGGTCCACCGCCTGCTGAACAAAACGCCGGATGTCTCCCGGCTCTGCAAGTAATGCTTCGGTTATCTGCATTATTTTATCCCCGTTGAATTTTGTTAAACCGGTGCAGATACGCAGGAAAGCACGCCAGCACCGGTGTAATGCCAGTTATAATCAATAAGAATGGAATGACGAATCAGTCAGGAAAGAGGTACAAACAGTTGGCTGACTGGAGGGTGTCAGCGGAAAGATAAGCGGGAGTGTCGCCAGCACCAGGGGCAGGGCCGGGTTCCACAATACCAGCGCCAGCATTTTGTACATTGCCAGCGTACCGGCATTACAACACGTTTCATGCTGCTGCTCCTCGTGACTCCTCGATTCGCTGCTGCATCCACTGCTCCACTTCACTTTTGTACCAGCGGCTGCTGCGGCCCAGCTTGATGGGTTTCGGGAAATGGCCTTCACTGATCAACTTGTAAAACCATTTATCGGTCATGCCGGTGAAACTGGTGATGTAGTTCATGTCGATCAGGGGATCGTCGGCACGCAGTAACACGCTGTCGTGGCTTGTTGTGGTCAACATGGTCAGAATGTCCTTTGTGAGATTTATGAAGTTTGTGCGAATGCAGGGAAAGATGCTGAACCGAGCTTTCAGAACGGTCCTGCAGATCCGGGATAGCCGGGATTACCGGCGAGGCAACGGGCTTCCGGATCGCACACACCACGACGATCGCGGGCGAAATCGCTGAACGCCCATATCAACTCTTTGAGGATGTCTTCACAGTCCGGTGAACGACTGTCCAATACCACATCCCGGGTGATCTGCTTCTGGTACGGCTTTGCTTCACCTGGTGACGCGAAACCCAGTACGTTGCTCCAGGCATCCAGAATCAGCCGGTCCAGTTCAGGGCCATCGAAATACTCCTGTCTGACACACAGCACCACGTGGTATTCCGGCTTTTCAGGATGACGGGTCAGGAGCCAGCAGAGGTCACGTCCGGGTGTTGCATTCATCAGCGCACTGACGGTTTCGATAAAATCCATACCAAACCAGGTCGTTCTGCTGTTGAAGGTATTGTCATATTCACACGGCAGACGAAGCAGGATCCGCCGTATCCGGGAGCCGGACTGCTCACGCAGCGCACGCTCAAGGACGCCGATAACTTTGCTCTGATAAGACGGCCAGAAGGGGGCCAGGCTATAGTCGAAATAAGGAATAGCATTCATAAGATATGTTCCGTTATGCGCAACCCACAATGCGTCCTACCCGTGAATGAACTGACGTGTTATGGCTTGCGGATGAGATTGATGGAATAAGTGAAAAACTGAAGCAGAACGGGAAGATAAGGGAAAGAACACTGGATGCAGGTTCAGGGTGAATGATCTCCGTTGACTTCGGTTCACATCATTAATCAAGGCGGTAAGGTTTTACCGACGGAGTGTTTCCAGGAGCGGAGGCTCAGGCCTTAAGCTTCAGAAGTGAGGCTTACGAGGACGCCCTGCAGCAGGCCGTTCAGGAACTTCATTGCAACCGTAGGCACACAGCCCGTCTTTTTGTTCTTCTTTCGCCAGATAATGCAGGACACCGCGAATATTATCGATGCTCCCGGGATCGTTATGACGCACGGGGATGTTGATGTTGTATGTATAATGCGGCTGATATGTACAACGGTGCACCGAACCGCTGTTATGCGTAATAGACCGCCAGCATTCCGTAATCCGCTCCGCAAAGGGATATATTTTTTTAACTCTCTGACGATCGATCCAGAAAACCGCATGCGCATGAAAACCATGATCAGCCGTCCATTCAATCACCCAGAAGAAGCCAACGATATTTTCAAATTGTTCCACCTGCTCCAGCAGCATACGCAACTGCAATTCAAGCCAGCGATGATCAGGTTGTAAGAAATCAGGCGTATCTTTCCTGTAGAAGAAATCCATGCGTAAGGCCCGCAGGCAGGAATAGCGTGCCATCATTTGATTGATGTGATTGTCAAGTAAAGCGGTAAAAAACCAGTTTGGTGTATAAGATTTAGGCATGTTGATGACTCCTGAAAGTTAATGATGTTTTAAGCTCTGTGAGCGAATTAATGCTTTCGCTCATAATCAGATCTAAAACGGTAATAACTTACAGATGGTATTTATCAGGCATGCTGTAGCAGAATGAATACGACGGGTTATTAACGATACGCAGCATTATGCAGAAAGAAATGGATTATCTGATGGTATTTGCTAAAGAGATGAGATAAACGAGGAGCGAATAAAATACAGAATCAATAAACATCACGAAATACTGTAAAATACGCGCTAAAACCCCACTAACTGGAGGTTAAGAAACGCATTACGGCCAATCACATCATAAACTACAAACTTGCTCTCAGTGGTTCTAAAAAAAACGTGTACAAAGCCAACGCAATAAACTTATACGCCCTCATCCAATCTGTTCTTAAGGACATGAACGTTAACCGCACACATTACCAGAGTAAAAAATACCACTGGCATGATTTTTACCCTGCATCTTAAACAATACAACCCGAAACAAACATAATCAGGAATTCACTCTGTTGATTCTGTTGTTTATCCAGCTCTGTTAAACATGACGGAATCATGGATACTGTATCAAAGAGTAAACATTCAGTTAATCAGTGATGACAAAAGAATTGATGTTCACCAGAATAGTTAAAACACTTCAGATAAACAATTATCGTTAAGTAAATACAGTTCATGATAAATAAGATTAAGATCAATTGCTGTTTCAGTGAAGACTGATAACAGATGGATATTAGCAATAGCGTAGTAGAGAATAGCTTATCTGAATATCATATGAGTTACAGTAATTATGATTGGGGGATGGAGTGAATACGATAACAAGAGTAATACTAATGGAATATGTAAAGATTGAGAGTGAGTGAAGACAGGAAATAAATAACAATAGAGATTATATCAAAAAGGGAGTGAGTATAATAATAGTAATAAACCTAAATTAAAAATATCCATGTTTTATGTAAATACAAATCTGTTTCATAATTATGTACAGAGGTTCGTTATAACGAATCTGTAAGTAATTCAGTGTAATTGCTACCATATTAAAGGTGATCGCTCAGGTGTCAGCGCCAGCGATAATAAGACGGTCACCATTTGGATTTTCCGCTCCACCCAACATGTTGTTTCCTTAAGGTTCTCACACCAGAAATGACATCAACATGCTGAGCAGAGAGGACTTTTACATGATAAAGCAAATGCGCCAGCAGGGCGCGTACATTGTCGATATTGCGACTCAGATTGGTTGCTCTGAACGAACGGTCAGGCAATGGGTTATACGGGCGGACGTTCCATGCTGCGTTACTACATCCAGCCCAAACGTAAAATGCGTCCGTCAAAAAGAACAGTTCGCTTCGAAACTCAGCCTGGATACCAGCTCCAGCACGACTAGGGCGAAGTTGAGGTGGAGGTTGCCGGGCAACGGTGCAAAGTTAACTTTGCGGTTAATACGCTGGGGTTCTCCCGCCGCTTCCATGTCTTCGCCGCACCAAAACAGGATGCTGAGCATACACCAGAGCAGGAACATCTGCAGCCGTTACCGAGTTCCGCATTAAGCGCCGTTTCGACAGTTAATTTCGTCAGCATACGGGAAAACTGATTGAGATCGGCCCCGGTTTTGAGGCCTTTAGCCAGTTCAGCCGCAAGGACTTTAAGCGTCTTTTCGTCCACAATCTACTTGTCTACGTTGTTGGAGTGAACATATCAAAACCGGCAATTACACAATTTAAATTACAGTCTCTATGAGAACAGTTCAATTTTTTAACTCTCGTTTTCCTCCCTGGCGTTATATGCATAAGCAACTTGAAAGACCCGATGACAGTTATAATTTCAGGTTATGTCCATGACGACCAATTTGTAACTAAAACAATAAACGGTAACGCTGCCATATAAGCATCAAAAGCGAGCATTACAGCAACATTCAACCGATTAGATGTATCACTCATAATCAGAACAAGATGATGATGTGCCCTGAGATATAAGAAAATCATCAAGAGAACCTCCGGCTTTTATTGCTTCTGCAATAACAGAAGGCCGACGACCTTGTCCACTCCAGTACATTATTTGACCGTTATACTCATACCTGTACTTATTAGACTCTCCTGAATCGTTTTTTCTGCCCGTCTGTAATTTTTTGCCAAATTCACGATACACATCTTCCGCCGTTACACCTGCGTCATCCATGTACTTTTTGATAATTGCCAAAGAATCCTTCAACTCATTACGCTGCTCAATGGCCTTTTCAAGGTTATCCTTAACTTGATTGAAGTCTTCATCAGACATTTCCATGATCAACTTCCGGACAAGGTTGGAATTAAGAAGTGATGTACGAACAGTAGAGAGATCTTCATTCTCAACAGAAAACTTCTTCTTGCTCATCTATCAATACTCTGCTTATCATTAACTTATGATAAATCCTATCAGGTGATTTTTTATAAAAATAATGGCTACATCACAAAATGTGATACTTAATATTTACTTCATTCAAAGTGAGTGAACTTTCCCGGATAGGCTAGCCCCCTGAATCTCCAGTCAACCAATATCACTTAAATAAGTGATAATCTTAATATTAGTTTTTAGACTGGTCATTGGAAAACAGATGATTGATGCCTCAGGACCGGAGAAACTCAGACGGCATACTGCACAGGAAAAGATCGCTAATGTTCAGAAGAGCTTTGAACCAGGAATGACGGTCTCCCTCGTTGCCCGGCAACATGGTGTAGCAGCCAGTTACTTCTCTGGCGCAAGCAATACCAGGAGGGAAGTCTTACTGCGGTGACTGCTGGGGAACAGATCGTTCCTGCCTCTGAACTTGCTGCTGCCATAAGGCAGATTAAAGAACGCCAGCGCCTGCCCGGAACAAAACGATGGAAAATGAACTGTAGTGGTCAAGTAATATTGGCCACGGTTTTACAGTAAAAACGGTATCTGTTCTCTGATTCTTCCGGCGTCAACCCACCGTTGTAATGGTGAGGCCTGACGCTATTGT
>NZ_JBJQMC010000043.1:0-11929 GCF_046486085.1 Escherichia sp. WS568 | reverse complement strand
CCGCCTTGGGGAAATCAGGGATCGGAGCTTCGAGCAGCAGCGCTACCGGGCCAGCGGCCTCAACCTGGTGACGGCGGCTATCGTGCTGTGGAACACGGTGTACCTGGAACGCGCCACCCAGGGGTTGGTCGAGGCCGGCAAGCCGGTGGACGGCGAGCTGCTGCAATTCCTGTCGCCGCTGGGCTGGGAGCACATCAACCTAACCGGCGATTACGTCTGGCGGCAGAGCCGCAGACTGGAAGACGGGAAGTTTCGGCCCTTACGGATGCCCGGAAAACCTTAGCGTACGATTTTTTCCGAATTCTGCGGGCTCCCCTTTAAGATTTTGGCAAGCAGTAGCGTCCTCTGGTTTACCCATGAACATGGTAATACGGGAAAAACCATACCAACTTATGGTCGCTTTGATTGCTTTATATACGGCCATCCCTGTTGTTACAATAGTAATTTTATCTGGTCAGCAATCGCATAAGTTGGAACTAATTGCTGTGCATTTCATTACATTTATCACGATGGTGTTTGTTTTGCGTCGTAAGATGGGGAAACGTTGGCTGGATTTATTTGAAGAAAAATTAGCCATTTATAAACCTAATGATAAACTCGCGCTTAGCGAATTACACGAAAGCATACGTGAGAAAAATGGGCTAGACTTGCAGGATCTACAAGATTGGTACTGGAAAGAGAAGATGACATATGCGTATCACAAAGAACATAAAACAACCATAAGCTATCAAAAATTCAAGTAGCATTTTAAAATGTCAGGGGAGGGCTATTGTGATTTATTAAGTCGGCAAGGTTATTAGGTAGGGGTGTTCAATATGATAAATTCTTCGAGTGTGGTTATTTCAAGAGTTGTTCTGGTCCTTTGAGATAGCTAATTATCATTACAGACTTTATCGAAAGGTATGAATTATGAACATTACCGACAAAGAACTTAGCTCAAATACAGTGAGTCAGTATGGATGGAACTTAGGAGAGTTCAATCACTCAACGCCTTTTACATCTCATTTTATTTATATTACCGACTATCATAAAGATAATACATGGATGATTTCACTTTCGCAGGAGGATTTTAATACGACCAAAATTTCAACATCGTTAAGTCTAGATGCCTGTGTGTCCATGCTCGGAAAGATACTAAAAAAAATGTCTAACAAAATCGGTATCTCACAAACGGAAGAATCTGAATTCGCATTTCTTTTAACAAACTATATTAAACAAACTTTGACTTTTAGAGAATGGCAACGCAATGCTGAAGGAAATCAACGACTGCACTTTCTTATTAATATCTACGGTGCAAAAGAAGACGGTGGCGAAGTGGTTTTAAGACCATTTATTGTAAATCCTGATGAATTAATGCTTACTCCAGCGGATGTCGTTGAATTTAATTCGCAGGTTATCAAAGTTGATCGGCAGCGTCATCCTGAGTGGTTCCGTTAACAGGTCACAAGGGTTAAGAGCCTGAAAGGCTGCGATAGGGTATACGCAGCCTATTCTGTATAGCCGTCGCGTAATAATTGTTCTAAATGACTATCGACCGTTTCCTGATCACCAGGAATATATCGAGGCCATCCTGTTATATCGTTGGCGAGTTTCACTATGTATGGATGAAACCCAAACTGTTCGGAAGTGATGTCAATATAATATTGCACTTCTTCGAAATTCAACTCACACCAATAATGGCCAAAGCCACCACACTCTATAAATATACCGCCATCATCTGCACCGTTACCCCCACGGACAACAGCATCTAGACCTTTAGTTTTTGCTAAATAACACACAAGATAGCTTGCAAAAAGGCAAGTGCCTGCCGTCTTCTCTATGCCGCACTCCGTTAAAATTGAAAGTAGCTTTTCATGCGCCACTCTTGCAATGTCTGATACCAATTCCGGGGACATGTTAGCTCCAGTGAAATTGTTAGATCGACTTAAACAGATAATAACTCAATATTTTCATGAAGTACTTGTGGGTTCTTAAACCAATAGCCGGAACCACACATCCAAGGTTCACCTGGGAAAACAAAACCTTCTTGAATAAGGTATTTGCGGAATAGGGGAGGCAGTACATTTTCAATTTTCAAAATGTAATTTTGTTCATCTGCAATACATTTCAATTCTGCAAGAAGCGCTCTAAAAATGCCTGTGCCGGGCTCTTTAACTGAGATAGTTGAAACAACCATGACCGGATATCCCAGGACCGAACACATGCCTGCTCTTGCCCGGATGTAGAGCTCCTCGAAATGGTGTAAGCCGTGTACATGAGAAGACCTTATGGGTATCTTACCATCTGATGCCTGCGTTATAAGGTCGGCGAAAACCTTTTTGATTTTCAGCAAATCTGCCTGAAAATTTTGATCGTTCAAAGGAAAATCAGATTGAGAATTTGTCATTACATATCTTATGTTTTAAAAACTTAACTTTGATAAAGCAAAGGAATACGCTGATCGTCATGTGATCCAAATTGAGCAATGAATTTTAATTCGGAACAGCTAAAGACAAAGCAGTAGGGTGCAATAATTCAGGATGTCGATACTATAAGAAGAATAGTGGTATGAATGTAGCAATTACCTCAATATGAGGGGGGCAACTGTTGATGCTGTACATACATACAGTATTTAACATAATCTTTGTTATATGTACTTATAAATCAATGACATAAGGTTTAAAGATCGTATGATCTACGCACTAGGTCATGGCTTGTAATGAGTGAAAAAAGGTTCAAGATTTTAGAGAAATGCTCCCAAGATCAACATGGCGGCATAAGTTTTCCAGCTTGACCAATCAATCGTGGAACCAAGCAACAGATAGAATGCCAGGCCTACCAGCCCCAGCTTTACTACTATCCCAATTAATATGGTAAAGATAGACTCATCGCGTTCGCCTTTAAGTAATTTACAACGCGTAATTAGATCGTCTTTTTTCATGTAGAATCCCTTAGAGTTATTAAAGTCCTGCATTAGAAGTTGTTACCTGCCGAAGTTACCTCGTATGAGTTAACTGTGGCTCCAAACATACAAAATATAAGCTGTGCCAATTGAAAGGATTAGAAAAGCACAGTTACTAATAAAATCTACTAATGCTTGTAGCTTCTTTAGTCTCACTATTGCTGGACCGTGTTCAGTAGAGGTACTACTCAGCCCTTTTGTTCTGGCACTCTCTGCTTTTCTGAAAAAATTGTAATGCAATCCTGACCGCAAGCAAAACCATGCCAAACCAGTCGTTATTACGATATTTATGTAGAAAGCATATTGAATCATTTGTTCAGTTTCGAAGCTTTCCATTGAAAACCCTTTGTTGAAATGTTGAATAAAATTATTTTTAGTAAATGTAAGCAATAAATAGAACGAATATTAATAGTGAAAGATGCAATGCCAACATCTGCTTATGATGCCTTATGAGGATTTCTTCCTTCGCATTCATTAAATCGTACATCTCATCAATATTTTTATTGCTGGTATATTCGAGACGTTCATCACGAAGTAATTTGAACTTTACCAATACGACAAGTGATTTAATAATAAAGCTCGTAAGCATAACAGTTATAGACAAAAATAAAAAATAGGCCAAATTCATATATCACTCTATGGAGATTAATAGAAAAATTTATAATAAGTAATCTCATAGAGCATTACTTGAATCTTCTTCCCATACTAAGGACTCACCGAGAAATTTAGTTAAAGATGATTTGGCATACTGTGGTTCGGAAAAAAAACGTGGGAACCAGCCGTCAAAGCTTTGGGTACCATTGTGACGATTTTCAGGCGAGACTGATAAGCGGTACCCGTCTCCGTAAGGTGAAATGCTAAATGTGTATCCATCATCTGTCTTTGAGATCAGCGTTTTGCTTGTCATATGACTAATAGATACCGTTAACTCCTTTGGTGTTTGTATCACCGAAAGAAGAAACAATGCGCTTATGGCTGCAAAAATCCAGCAATATAATGATGCATCCATAAAACCAGCTACAACACTCGATCCCAAAAAAAACCAAAATAAACTTATTAAGATTACTGAGTTTTCATTCATGTCTGTTCCTTGTTATTACTAATTATATTATGCTTTATAGTTGACCGTCAGACTACCCACGGGTTTTGACGAACAAAGTCACGCACTCCATTTATACATGCTTTTGAGATGACTTCAAAATAAGGATGGTTTGATGGAATCATATTCCCGGTATTATCAAGAAGCATAATAGTCCCTAAAGACCGAACCAGTTGATATTCATTGAGCTTACGCTTTAGCAAAGTTTGCAATCTATAAATTGTCTCACCGGAACTGTTACCTTCGATACCTACAACAGAGACCGTACAGTTCACTTCCTGATTATCAGATTGATAATCGAACCAGTAATTTTCGTTGTAATTTCCTTTTTGCGCATGCTCAATTTTGCCAGGCCATTTTACCCATAAAGAAGAGTTGTTTTTAGATCGTAAGATCTGCTTCAGCGTTTCCAATGGATTTTTTTCATCAACCTCAGACCAGGCCGAAATAAATTCTTTCTGCATTGCCTCAGGGTCTATAACGGCAATGAAATCAAATTCCTCTTTATTGATAGAGTTGGCTCGATCTTTGAGATAAAACAGACCGAGTTTATATCCCTTTTCACTTTTCCAGTTTGCTCCCACAGGCTGATAGTCTGTATTTATAAACGGTTTGAAAGTGTGAGTGTCGGGAGAAAAAATTACTGAGGGTGCCAGCACCCGGCCTCGGTGTCGTATTGGATTTACATATATTTTTTCCCCGTCACATAACATTTCAATAATTGCTTTTGTCACAACTACTGAAATAGAAGGTCTACATGTATTTTGATTTATTTCCCCGAGGTGCGCCAAACTTCCATCCTCACTCTTCAACACCTTTGTAAGGCAAGTCGGGCAATACTGTTGATCTCTATAATAAACAGGCATGGTTAGACGACCGGAATCGTTTAGTACCAACTGAAGTAACGGATGAGGCTCTTTCATCATGGTTATTTCTTCTCTTTCACCTTTCTGGGCTTTTCGTTTGCCTGTCTCCACTGCCATGGTGGGACAGGGTTGGTGTCTGCCCATAACCCTTTTGCCTCCTTTTGTGCTGCGGATTCATATTTGATATAGCCAGGGACAATGGCGTTATCTTCGAACCGATAAACCCACGCATATCCACTGTCCACCATAGAGGCATTGATATCATATCCATCTAACCAGATGGTACCTAACATACGGCCATAGATATCCGTACCATGGTCTATCACGGTAACGATTTTAGTTGCTATAGCTGTGGTTAAGGCCTGTTTTGCTTTTTGGCCAAAAGCCTGTTTAGATTCAGGAGCGTCTATACCATACATCCGTATTTTGATGGTTGTGTTTTGAGCATCCAACGCAGTTATGGTGTCACCGTCAACAATCTTAACCACCTTTGCCTCAAAAGTTGTTGAGTTCCCCCAGGACGCCACTGGGAATACAACAATCATGATGGGCAAAAGTAACTTTGTTAAAAAAAACATCATTTCACCTTGATTTGTTGAGTACAGACATGTATCCACAAGCCTATTTACAGGCAGTATTTTAACAAGTCATTATTTCATGGGCGGGCTTAAAACCAATCTTTTTGCAACTTAAAGGCAGAATAATCACAATAAATTTAGAACCTGAACCAAAAAATAATCCAAATTAAGCGTGTTAATCTATCTCAAAGATATTATTCCTGAGAGAGTTTGGATGAAACGTTACACTCATGATCTTGAGACAGACCTGAATGATGTGGATAAAACACCATCTCTGATCCACAAAACTTTGTTAACAGCTTCGACCATTTATGACCTGAAATATCTGGCTCAGGTATTAAATGATGAAAATGGCAGTAATTGGTCCCGTGCATCCCTTAAACGTCAGGTTACATGCATACCTGAGCATTGTGAGCTGAGTATCGCAGATGGACGCTATCTACAGACTTTAATACCTTCACGACCTGCTGATTATGAGGACAGGCACTTTAGCTTTATCGATCTGTTTGCAGGGATAGGTGGACTGCGAAGCGGATTTGATGCCATCGGTGGTAAATGTCTTTTCACGAGCGAATGGAATACTTATTCCAGCCGTACTTACCGGGCGAACTGGTATTGCGATGAGAACGAGCACCGCTTCAATTCAGACATCCGTGACATCACTCTTAGCAACCGGCCCGAGGTTACTGATGACGAGGCATACAAATTTATCGATGCCTCTATCCCGGATCATGATGTTCTTCTTGCGGGATTTCCATGCCAGCCATTCAGCATCGCCGGTGTCAGTAAAAAGAACTCTATGGGTCGCAAACACGGTTTCGAGTGCGACACTCAGGGTACGCTCTTCTTTGATGTGGCCAGGATCATCCGGGCAAAACAACCTGCAATTTTTGTTCTGGAAAACGTAAAAAATCTGAAGAGTCACGATAAGGGTAATACCTTTAACATCATCATGAAAACGCTCGATGAGCTTGGCTACGACGTCGCAAACAGCGAAAGCACGGGCGCGGATGATCCTAAAGTCATCGATGGCCGTCATTTCCGACCCCAGCACCGTGAACGTATCGTCCTTATTGGTTTTCGCCGCGACCTACGTCTGAAAGACGGTTTTACTCTGAGAGACATTAAAGACTTTTATCCGGACAAGCGCCCTTCTCTCTCAGATTTACTGGATCCGAGCGTAGATAGTAAATACATCCTCTCCCCTAAACTCTGGGAGTACTTATACAACTATGCAAAGAAACATGCGGCAAAAGGCAATGGTTTTGGTTTTGGACTAGTAGATCCTTCCAATGTTAATAGTGTCACCAGAACCCTCTCAAGCCGCTATATGAAAGACGGATCTGAAATTCTTATTGATCGGGGCTGGTCTCATGAACTGGGAGAAACTGATTTCCATAACACATACAACATGGACCGTCGGCCACGCATGCTAACGCCACGTGAATGCAGCAGGCTAATGGGCTTCGATAAACCCGGGGAAAGTGTTTTCCGTATCCCTGTGTCCAATACACAGGCTTACAGACAGTTTGGGAACTCCGTGGTCGTTGATGTCTTTGCGGCCGTCGCCAAACTGCTGAAGTCACGAATTGAATTTGCAGCCTCCCAGCGCTTGCGGCAGTTTTACGACGAAGTCAGCTGACCTGAGCTCCTTCATCAATTTAAATGCTTAAGATTGTTGTAATAATGTCAGAGGTCAACCATGACGTATTTCGAATCAGCTGAAGGTGAGACGGTATCTAAAGAACGAGCATTACAAGAACTGTCCAGGCATTGCGTTCCCGAAACAGATTTCGAAGAATTCTTTAGCGACATGGGCGTAAAGGAACAGTATGACGCTCAGGAAGTGTTGCTCTGGTTGGGATATTAAACTTCCTGTTTAGGAGACTACTATGAGCCAAAAATTCGCAGTGATGATTGCTTACGACGACGATCCAAACGTCAAAAGGTATTCACCTGACTTTCAAACGCAGGATGAGTTTGCTAAAGGGTGGCAGTCGGCTCTTAAAAAGGCACACCACACCTCAGGTCAAAAATCAGTCATCACCTGCGGATGTCGTGGAAAAGGAGAAAAGCGACTTTATGTTCGTGCTTTACCGAACGGTGATGCCTTTATTCTCGTCAAAGCCGCTAACACGGGCATTGAGCATGATCCTTCCTGTGTATTCTTCTCCCTTGATGCCCGGCATACCGGCCTGAAAGGATATGCGAGTGGTGTGGTCCGGATTACAACCGAAGGTGATATGGCTGTAAGGCTCGGTATCGGTATGACAGAGAAAGATCCTCCTGAAAAATCAGAAGTGCCTCCCCTGCCCCATGTTCAGCGACCAGAAGGAGGTCAGGCCTCAATGACCCTCCTGGGCTTGCTTAGTCTTTTGTGGACAGAGTCTGGTCTGAATGTCTGGTACCCGAAAATGGCAGGGAAACGTAACGATTCACTGGTACGGTATCGTCTGCTTGAAACCGCTAAACAAATTCGTACCGGCAGAGCCTGCATAGGTGACCATTTATTCATTGGTGTACCTGACCCGAAACAACCTGTCGCTCAGTCGCAAATTCAGCGTCTTTCATCACAGGCGATGAGTGATAAACGTCTCATGCTCCTGTCAGTTTTACCTCGCTACGATGCTGAAAAGCATGAGAAGCCACTTAAATTTTTACCCCTGCGGAATTTTGGGGGGCTACCGCTGATTTTTTTCAATTCAGAAGTCCATTGGGATAGCGTAAAGAAACGATTTTCATCGGAGTACGCAGCATGGAAATCCGGGGCGAAAATAGTTGTCTTTGCGTTGACGTCACCAGCTGCGGTAACCGGCAGAGGCCCTTCTGTAAGAGCTCATCAAATTGTACTGATGCACGTTAGCGAGAACTGGATACCTCTGGACTCCTCCTATGAGGCGGTTGTTGCAGAAAAGCTGGATGCAGAGCACCGGCAGTACGTTAAGCCCATGCGTTATGATGCGAGTATTAGTGAGGTGTTCCCTGACTTCTACCTGCTCGACACAAAAAGCGATAAGCCGTTCCCGATGGAAGTATTTGGTATGGCCACTCCTGCTTATCTGGCCCGAAAGCAACTCAAAAAAGATTATTACAACCGTGAATATGGGCCTTATGGATGGTGGCACTGGGATGCGACCACAGCATCTGAAACTATGGTGCTGCCTCATTTTCCAGAATCACGCAAACCTCTTTCAACTGACACACCTGCTTAAAATGGAGAAAAAATGTCCTACATGCTTTCGCTAAGCGAACAGACAAAACTGAACGCTTTCCTGTCAGGGATCCTAGATGATTACAAGACTGGGGTTATCACTCAGATACAAGCTGTTGGTAGAATCGGTAACGTGTTTTCTGCTCTGGAAAGTGGAGACTCAAAAAAGGTAGTGCATTTGTTGACTGAAGGACGAAAACTCCTGCGGACGGGCTGAATGTCCGCAGAAGTTCTTATGTGCCAGGGGATGCAGAGAAGTGTATCAACCTGGCTTCATTTATCATGATGTTTTTCTGCTACGCGGCTGTTTTGACTTTCCAGTACCTCCCCCTGCCATTGCACCAGTTAATGTATCAATGGTGCCTTTTAGGGATTCTGAGATTGTTTTCTCCGCCTCCAGGGTAGCTTCCAGCTTCATTACTTTGGCCTGGAGCGTTTTGAGTTCATTGCTTTGTTCAGCCACTTCCGCTTCATAGCCCTGGCTGACCAAAGTTACTTTATTCAGGTCGGCGCTCAGCGACTCGTTTAGTTTATGGAGTTCAGTAAGCTCGGCATTCACCGCCACCAGGTCACCCTCTTTCCCGGACAGTGCACTTTTCAGCTCAGTACAAAGGTTCTGTGCAGCAATCAATTCCTGTTCAAACCTGTCCCTCTCTGCCTTTGTATCTGACACAGTCTGACTTAACTGGTCGCATTGTCTGGAAAGACCGGCGTTATCAGAACGCTGCGTGTTGATCTCTTCGTTCAGCTTTTTTTGATATTCAAGGTGACCAGCGATCTCTGTTTTACGTTCAGCCAGTTGCTGGGAGAGTGAGTCATTTGACTGCTGTGCGAGGCTCAATTCATGCCGTGTGCTATCTAACTGGTGATGGCAGGTTTCGAGTTCTGCTTCGGCAACATTCAGCCTTGTTTCTAACTCCTTGACGGTACTGTCCCGGATCTCTAATCGACCCTGTAGTGCCTGATTCTCAAGTTTCAGCTCATCCATATCGGTAGCGCTTTGCTCAAGCCGCTGTAACAGCTGCGTTACCTCCTCCTCCAGCTGCATGCTACGTGCTTCAGCTTTTTTAACACTATCATTCTGTATTGCGGTATAGCTTCTACGGTAGTGCCAGGTGATGTACGAGATAATATCGCCGAGTGCAACCTTTACCTCATCGGGTATATCCAGGTAACGGGCCTCTTCAGGAACCTCTTTAACATACTTCTGGTACTCCGCGAACATCTCCTGTGACCTTGCAAACGAGCCGCCAACAGCGTTTCTGAGCCAGTGAACTTTGAAGCTCAGATCGATATTTTCCGGGTTAATTTCTTTCTCTTTGCACAGACGTTCGATTGCATTGAAGTAATCGATCATCGCGATAGATGAGTACCTTGAACGACCCATTTCCTTTGATTTTTCAGTGGATTCGCTGCGGATGTCATTCTGCACCTCTGGCGGGGTAGCATCGTTCAGGCTTTTTTCTTTATCATTTTCAATCATCATTTTTTTCCTGCGGCCGGAAGCTGGTTTGCAAAATATATGCTGATAAGATCGTTCAGAGCATTCAGAAGCGAGATACTGTCGATGCAAATATGAACGTTTCCATTCTCAAACAGGCGACACCGCCAGCCATTCTCATCACTGACCTCGCCTGTGAATTCTGTATTTCTCATGGCCGTCAGCCTGTCGACCATACTCAGCCCACCGCCGGTTGCAGGTGTTGGAGTATCAGAACAGATGCATACAATATTCTCAAAGTCGCGTAAACAAAAGTGATTGTCCTGCGAGAAACCGTTGTACCTCAGCACGTTCACACCAGGAAAAATCCCCCGAAGAACAAGCTTTTTTGGCATTGTATATTGCCTGGCATTGCTTTTGAAACTTCGGTCAAGCTTGTTGAGAACATCAACGAAACCTTCTGCAAGGGTGTCTCGTCTGTTAGCCAGTGCATGCTGTAATGTTCCCTTAACAATCTCCAGGGAAGCGACGGGCGGATCCGTACGAAGGGATTCGTTAAAGGCTTCTTTTTGCTTATGGTTCCAGTACCGGTCCATACCTGTTTCTTCAAAGAGCCTTTTCCACGTTTTACGGTCAATTTCCTTACGCCCCTCCTCGATGGTGCGATCCAGTGACGACGGAAGACCAAATGCGTTGGGCTGCATAATTCTGCTGGTGAAGAGAGAGAGACCGCACAGTTCCGACGCTTCCGAGATTAACCGCATCCCTTCTTCGAATTTCTGCATGGCCATATCCCGGGCGCTGATGAGCTGCCCTGTCCGGCTCGCCGGTACTGGCTCAGAACCCTGGTTTTGAGTCATTTTACACTCCATTTTGGTATGTCAGAACATTTTGATTTGAGCAAAGGTAGGACACTATAAAACCTATAGAATTTACGTAGAAACGCGTTTAGTAAAGGCTTTACTAATTACTAATGACTAACATATTAGCACTTTCAGATATGCCAGCAATAACCCCAGCCAGTGAAATAATGTGATGAGCCCATTAATTGGGGGTAATCATTCTATCTGGTTGATATTTAACGCTTTTAATTGTCATCCTTATGTAAGCCTATGGGATTTACTCCTAATTAAATCCCATTGTATGAAAAATAGGCATTTATAAGCTTTCATGACGTGACGTTGTCACGTATATCAATGGAATTTAGTCACTAGTAAAGAGTTAACTAGTGACTATCTGCCTAATCGGTGTGCTTGAACGGTGCACTCCAGGGCGGATATAAAAATTGATGAGAGATATACGGGGTTTGAGGGCCAATGATGTAAAAAACCACGCTAAGGAGGTAATTCATTGTTTAAATTGAGATTTAACGGCCTCAATTCCCCCTTCATAATATCCTCCGGTAGTGTGAACGTATAATGTCCCAGCATGTTGATATGACCATGCATCAGAGGCGAAAGCCGCGCGATATGTTCATCTTCTGGCCCTTCCCCAGTGCTACGCAGGTGCGACAAGGCTTCCTGCATATAAAGCGTATTCCACAGCACCACTGCGTTTGTCACCAGACCCAGCGCACCCAACTGATCTTCCTGCCCCTCGCGGTAACGTTTTCTGATCTCACCACGCTGACCGTAGCAAATGGCTCTTGCCGGCACTGTTGCAAATAGTCGGTGGTGATAAACTTGGCACTGTTGCAAATAGTCGGTGGTGATAAACTTATCATCCCCTTTTGCTGATGGAGCTGCACATGAACCCATTCAAAGGCCGGCATTTTCAGCGTGACATCATTCTGT
>NZ_JBJQMC010000042.1:0-13750 GCF_046486085.1 Escherichia sp. WS568 | reverse complement strand
TCCTAAGACATCAATCATCTGCTCTCCAATGACTAGTCTAAAAACTAGTATTAAGACTATCACTTATTTAAGTGATATTGGTTGTCTGGAGATTCAGGGGGCCAGTCTAATAACGAAGTAACAATGCGCACCTCAATACTTAAAGATTGAATGGGCTACCAATCAATGTGGATACGTATTGACGGGTAGCCAGGAGATTGAAATTACGTTCGGTCAAGAATCAGAACATACTCACCACAAGAAATCCCAGAAGCACTGAGAAAGCAATAGCCAGTACACCCGGAATAAAGAAAGCATGGTTGAACACATACTTACCAATACGGGTCGTTCCTGTGTCATCCATTTGCACCGCCCCCAGAAGGGTTGGGTAAGTTGGTAACACAAATAAAGCAGACACAGCAGCAAAAGAAGCTACCAGCATGTAACTGTCATCCGGATTCGCTGCAGTAATACCCAATGCAGTCACAATAGCCGGAGTGATAGCTTTGGCAGTTGCAGCCTGTGAATACAGAAGCATCGCAGCCAGGAAAAATACCACAGCCAGAAGAGCTGGATACTGGGATACAGTAGTTCTGGCAAGCTCCTTAATTTCTCCTGAATGACCAGATACAAAAGTGTCCCCCAACCATGCCACACCCAGTACACAGATACAGGCAACCATGCCTGACTTGAACACAGAGGAGTCCGCAATCTTGTTTATATCTGCTTTACAGAAAAGGGTAATGAATCCGCCAACCAGTAGCATGAGACTCATAATAGCCGCATCACGACTAACAACAACGTTATCAATCAGACCCAGCGTCGGGCTAATGGCCGAAGCGTAAAGGACCACCAGGATGACGCCAATAAGGAAAATTGCGACAGATCGTCTGGCATAAGGCTTGAGCTGTTTGTTAACACTCTTTACTGGCGCGCTTACGAGTCCTTTGGAAAGACGCTCCCGGTAAACCGGATCATTGTCTAATTTCATGTCAGAAATCAGACTGATTATAAATGCGGTAAGCATGCAACCAACGAATGTGGTAAACAACCATATCCCAAGCAATACTGGATAACTCCACCCAAAGCCTTCCAGTACGCCAGACATATAGATAACGGCAGCCGATACAGGTGATGCTGTAATTGCAATTTGAGATGATACAACCGCAATTGAGAGCGGACATGAGGGCTTAATGTTTTGTTCTTTGGAAACTTCGACAATTACAGGGATCATTGAAAATGCAGTATGTCCCGTACCGGCAAAGATTGTCAGCACATAAGTGACAACCGGAGCCAGGTAATTAATATATTTTGGATTTTTACGAAGAATTCGTTCAGCGACCTGAACGAGATAGTCCAGTCCTCCCGCCAGTTGCATGGCCGAAATAGCAGAAATTACCGATGCAATAATTAGAATCACATCCCAGGGGATATTACCAGGCTTCATATCCAGACAAAGCCCCAGAATCAATACCCCAATGCCACCGGCATAACCAATACCAATCCCGCCCATACGGACACCCAAAAAGATTGCCCCCAGCAGAACCACTATCTGAAGAACAGTGATAATATCCATGATTCTCTCCCGAATTAGTGAGACACCTTTACCCCTGAGCTCCTCTCAACAAAGGCCTTATGGAATGTATTTTTACAAACATCCGGGCAGAGGACTGATACGTTTTCATTCGCGCCATCCCCTGCCGGATCTCCCTTCTTACAGATTCTGAACAATTATTGTTCGAACTTCGGAGCAATCAGATTATCCAGATTGAATGTCTTCTCCCATTCTTCCTGTGTGAGTAGCTTACGTTCGACAACCACTATCTGATGGAGGGATTTGCCTGTATGGTATGCTTCGTGCGCCATTTCAGAACACACCTTATATCCCAGATGTGGCTTCAGGAGAGTCACAATACCGCAGGAATGCATTACCATCTCTGCAGTTCGATCGGAATTAGCTGTAATGCCATCAATGCATTTAGTTCGGAGTGTGTTACAGGCATTCGTCATCACCTTGAGTGAGGTGAACAGCGCAAAGGTGATGACCGGCTCCATAACGTTAAGCTCAAGCTGACCAGCAGATGCCGCCAGCATCACTGTGGTGTCCAGCCCCTGAACCAGGAAGCAAGACTGGTTTGTTACTTCCGGGATAACGGGGTTAACCTTACCAGGCATAATGGAAGAACCCGGTTGCAATTGAGGCAGGTTAATTTCAGCCAGGCCGCAACGGGGGCCTGAAGCAAGCAGTCGAATGTCATTACAAACCTTGGTAAGCTTCACAGAGAGGCTCTTCATGGCCGAACTGAGTGCAACATATGCACCACAGTCGCTTGTGGCAGCGATGAGATCTTCACTGTTCCTGAAATTAATGCCTGTGATCTGGGCCAGATATTTCACGGCTAAAGCGGGATAATCCGGGTGAGCGGTAACACAGGTACCAATCGCAGTAGCACCAAGGTTTACAACCCGCAGGTGTTCCTGTGCATTACGGATGACCCGAATTTCATCATTAATTGTAAAACCCCAGCCATGGAACTCCTGGCCGAGAGTCATTGGCACTGCATCCTGCAGGTGAGTACGTCCCATCTTGAGCACTGTGCTGAACTCGTCAGCCTTTTTGTAGAATGCTCCTACGAGGTGTTCAACAGCTTCAAGCAATACATTGCTTCGCAGCAGCAATGCCAGATGTAATGCTGTCGGATATGTATCATTGGTGGACTGACCAAAATTAGCATGGTCGTTTGGCGAAACGCGTTTGTAATCCCCTTTAACGCTACCAAGTTTTTCTGCAGCAAGATTACAAATCACTTCATTGCAGTTCATATTGGTTGACGTTCCGGCTCCCCCCTGAAGCCAGTCGGTCACAAACTGTTCCCGGTACTTACCATCAATTAATTGGTCGCAAGCCCAGATTAAAGCATCCGCAACATCAGCAGGAATTGTACCTAACTCCTTATTAGCCATCGCAGCTGCTTTTTTCACATAACCGAAGGCAATGATGAAGAAGGGCTCCTGACTCATTGGCATTTCAGTAATATGGAAATTATCCTCACCACGAAGTGTCTGAACACCATAATAGCAATCATCCGGAACTTCACGCTCACCAAGGAAATCGCTTTCAATACGAGACATAATTTTCTAACTCCATTTTTCGAAAACAATGTGACAATAACAAATTGTTTTCATAAAACACTTATCCAACATTAAGAATGAATACTTATAATCACCAGATGACATAACCATTACCATCTAATGGAATATATTTAAACTAATAAGATAAACTTAAAACGTGATATCAAGCACATTTTTATAACGTTAAAATTAGTGGGTTATTTAGCAATCAAATATAACCAGTAAAAGCCCGAAATATGCAGATAACGCTGCACTAATATGATTAAGATCAAAAAAAACAATTCCGCAATCAAACTTATTATTAATGCTGATTTTTTAAATCATGATTAAGTAGAACTATTTTATAATAGCATCCCGGTTTGGTCACATCCTTCAGAAAAACAACCTGTTTACCACCATAGAAAATCTATATCTCTGCTAGGTTTTCCAGCGTTGTAGATATAGTCACTCATGGTGATTCTTATTAAGATAAGAGTTTTTACACGGGAATGTTATTGCACTTCTAATTGATAAATCTTGGAATAGAGTAGAAAACGTAATGTTTCCACTCCATCTTCCGCTTTAATGGTTTGTAATTTGAGTTAGATCATGGATTTTAACATCCATTATGATTAATTATTTTTAGATGATTTGATCACTAAATCGTCTTTCAGGGTGTAACGGCATTAATCATCACAAGCTAAAAAAACGCCATACTGTAATGGAGTCTGTATTTTATGTTCAATCATGCAAAGGCTCTTCATAATTATCATTTCTCTCTTGGAAAAATGACAGCCTGAACATAGCATAAATTCACGTTCTTCAGAGTCAGAAGGTGTTAATAAACTGTCCCTAAAATCTGGAAAATGTTGAAGAAGGCATCTCAATGGATATTGTCGAACGCTTTATCAATTATACAAAAATTAATACCACTACCTCACGAGAAAACGGCGCAAAAGGGATCATGCCTTCATCTCCTGGTCAGATGAAACTTGCGAAATTGTTGGTGAGTGAACTTGAAGCATTGGGTATGGAGGATATTATTCTCAGAGAGAATGCTATCGTAACAGCAACACTCCCTGCAAATACTGACGAAACAATCCCCGTCGTTTCCTTTTTTGGACATCTGGACACCAGTGCCGAACAGACAGCCGATACAAAAGCGCAACGATTACCTTATAATGGGGGCGATCTCTGTCTGAACCCTGAACTGAATATTTATTTGCGTGAGAGTGAATTCCCGGAGCTCAAAAATTATATTGGCGATGACCTTATAGTGACAGATGGTACCAGCCTTCTGGGGGCCGATGATAAAGCGGCGCTGGCGGCCATAATGAACGCACTTCAATTTCTGATTTCTCATCCTGAAATCAGGCATGGAGAAGTTAAAGTTGGGTTTGTGCCAGATGAAGAGCAGGGGTTACGGGGGGCCAAAGCCTTCGATGTTTCAGAGTTTGGCGCAGATTTTGGCTACACTCTGGATTGCTGCGGTATTGGAGAATTTGTTTACGAAAACTGGAATGCGGGTGATGCAGAAATTATCTTTACCGGCCAGTCTGCACACCCTATGTCAGCGAAAGGCAAGCTTAAGAACTCTCTTTTGATGGCTCACAAATTCATTTCGATGTTGCCAGGAGGAGAAGCGCCTGAATATACAGAAGGACGCGAAGGCTATTATTGGGTGAAACAGTTACAGGGAAACAGTGCCAGAACTGTACTAAAACTGGATATACGAGATTTCAGCGAGGAAGGATATCACGCCCGGAAGACATTTGTACGCCAGCTTGCAGAAAGTGCTTGTGCATTATGGGGAGAAGGAAGCGTGATCTGCCAACTGAGCGATCGGTACGCCAATGTCTTTAACAGTCTGCAGGGAGAGGGGCATTATCCCATCGACATTGCCCTGCGAGCTTACCAACGATGTGGTATTACTCCGACACCGGTGGCGATGCGTGGAGGATATGATGGCGCTGTTCTTTCACAAAAAGGATTACCCTGCCCGAACATTTTTACCGGCGCACATAATTTCCATTCTATCTATGAATATCTTCCAGTCCGTTCACTTCGGGCGGCAAGTGATGTGGTTATTGCCATCATTCAGGAGACATTCAATGGGTTCACCACAGGGAATCGTGAGTCATGATTAAAGTTGTTATCGCGCTTCTTGTTATCGTGATAGTTGCTCGCTTAATCCTGAAAGGATATCGTGCAGAACCCGTGCTTTTTATTGCCGGGCTTGCGCTGATGGTTTGTACCTGGTTTACCGGTTGGGGCACAGTGTTACCGAAGGGCGTGTCCGGTACAGGAATTAGTTTTCTTGATCCTTTCGAAGTCATGCGCAATTTATTCAGTACCCGTGCGGCTGATCTCGGTCTGATGATTATGACCCTGATGGGATTTGCGCATTACATGGACCATATCGGTGCGAATGAAGCGGTTGTCCGTGTGGTAACCCGGCCATTACGGACATTACGTTCCCCCTATGTTCTGCTTTTTTTCTCTTATCTTTTCGCCAGTCTTCTTCAACTGGCTATCCCCTCAGCTACCGGACTTGCTGTTTTACTGATGGGAACCATGTTTCCTATTATGCTCGGACTCGGGCTGTCAGCAGCGTCTGCCGCAGGGGTAATTGCCACCTCTCTTGGTGTGGCGTACACACCGACAGCCATTGACGCCATACGAGGCTCTGAAGCGGTAAATATGGATGTGGTGGAGTATGTTGTCTATCATCAGGGGCCTGCTGCTCTGGCGACTGTTCTGATTGTCGGTATCAGCCACTTTTTCTGGCAGAAACACTGTGATCGTAAAGCTGGAACATTACCTCATGAAATTGGTACGACAACGGTCATAAAAGCAGGCAGTACGCCGGCTTATTATGCTCTGCTACCTATGCTACCGATCCTGATGGCCGTTGGCTCATCGGAGATTTTTGTCACCGGAATTAATCTCAATATCATTACGATTGTTCTTATCTCAATGGCAATTTGCATGCTGATCGAATGGGTCCGTAAATGTGATCTGAAAGCTGTATGTGACGGGTTTACCCATTTCCTGAAAGGAATGGGGACAGCATTTACCGGCGTGGTGGGCTTACTGGTGGCCGCAGGTGTGTTTGCTCATGGGATTAAAAGCATTGGCGCGATAGATCAATTAATTTTGATGGCAGAGCACGTTGGGTTACCCCCTTTTGCGATGGGCATCGTTTTTGCTCTGGTTACACTGGCTGCAGCTGTCATTATGGGATCGGGCAATGCGCCATTTCTGGCTTTTGTTGAACTGATACCACAAATCGCTGCCAGCATGGGCGTGAATGCCATATCGATGATCCTGCCTATGCAGCAGGCTTCCCATATGGGGCGTGCGATGTCTCCCGTATCTGGCGTGGTTATAGCGGTTTCCAGTGGAGCAAATATAACTCCCTTCGAAGTGGTAAAACGCACTGCTTTACCCCTGATAGTTGGTTTTGTTTTTCACTCTGCGATTATCGGTATTTTTTATTAACTTGTTTTAGATTGTCATCCTCCACGCCCAGAAGGATGTGGATTCCTGCTAATCAGGCTATTGCCGGAATCATTTCGGTGGGCTCCTGCTTAAACAAAAGGCCTGACTGCACCATCTCTTTACAGGCAAGTACGGCGTGCCCTGCAGCTAAAATATTACGGGTGCCGTTTACATCGGCGCTCGCTGCATATGTGCGCCGGGCATGGCGCGTAGCGCCGTGACTGGCGCTGTTCTTCAACTGTGGTGGCTGAAGAACGACTAAGAGGTGAAAGTCCTCCACACACCCGGTGAGGGGAAGTGTTAGCGGAAGGCAAGGGTGTTCATCGCGAGGTGAAATCTGAAGGAAGCCGGATGCAAAATGCTGGCCTGACGAACAGGAAGCGGTTAAGGCGGCGCAGCAGGGTAAGGTGGCACAAATCACCAAAGCCCGATACTCACACGGAACGCTGTGACGTAAAGCCGACAGGCATAAGCAGGAAAGTCGCGTGAATTACCCCGGGAGATCTGTCGCCCTGCCAGTGTGCTACCGGTGCCGTGAGGCGCCGGGATGGGGCGGCAGAAGTCAGCCGACGCCGTAGTAGTGCTGCAAAACCGGCAGCATGAAGGGCCGAACATGATTAACTGTGATTAGGACATCCGAACCCGATGATGATTAATGAAGCACACGCGCAGGCAACTGCGGCCAGCGGCAGAGGAGACGGACAGTATCCGTCAGGGCTGCATGATGGCGCTGAAATCAGCACGGCGGCGGGTGGGCAAACGAAAGCGGAAGTGCCGCTGACGATGGAAGCGGTGATAACGAGAGAAAACCTGATGCTGGCTTATCAGCGCGTGGTGGAAAACAAAGGTGTGTCGGAGTTGAAACCGTGGCTGAAGAAGAACTGGCGCAGCGTATGGCAGGTATTGATTGACGGAAACTACCAGCCGCGGGCAATACGCCGGATGGATATCCCGAAGCCGGATGGCGGCGTGAGAACCTTAGGCATCCCGACGGTGGTGGACAGGCTTATCCAGCAGGCGATAGCGCAGCAGTTAAGCGCCATCGTGGACACAGCTTCTGCCGCTACGCAGACGACTGCAACATCTACGTAAGCAGCCGGAAAGCGGGCGACCATCTGCTGAAGGACATCAGGGCGTTCGTGGAGAGCAAACTGAAACAGAAGGTGAATGAGAAGAAGAGCGCGGTGGCGCGCCCGTGGGAGCGGAAGTTGTGGGCTGACAGTGACGGACCGTGCTGCTTCACCAAACGCCTTGGACGGCAGGCGGAACTTGGATCGTTACGTACTTGAAAAGTGGATCAACAAGAGGGTTCAACGAGACTGGGGAGTTATATTTCTTTCTCAAGGTCCGGCATTTATCTCTTCCACATGAAATCTCGATATAAAGTCAGACACGGATGTCCTACTGAAAGCGGGGGGAAGTATGGTGATAGAGGTCAGCGGGAACCTATCCATAAAAGTCACTCATTACACTAAAAAATATGTGCATATTATTTGCGTGCAATTAAATTTTGCAAAATCGAATTAGCATAATTTTTTTTGATAGAAGTCAAATAAACATAATGGAAAAAGTTTAAATATTTATATTGTATAAACTTCAGACAAAAGGAGGAGTTATGAATAAAATAAAAGGTATAACAGTAATGGCAGCCTTCGCATTGTGTATAGGATATGCTCACGCTGAATCTCAAACGCCAATACGCCTTGTAATTCATGGTGGAGCTGGCACCATAACAAAAGATACTATTACACCTGAACAAGAAAAACAATACAGAGAAAAGTTAACAGATGCACTAAATGCTGGGTATGCTGTGCTTAATAGTGGAGGAAGTAGCCTTGATGCTGTTCAGCGTGCAATTAATGTTATGGAGGACTCTCCCCTCTTCAATGCTGGAAAAGGCGCTGTCTTTACTCATGATGGCAAAAACGAACTTGATGCTGCAATTATGGATGGAAAAACCAAAATGGCCGGAGCCGTTGCAGGAGTGACGACCATAAAAAACCCTATAAACGCTGCTTATGCAGTTATGACTAAAAGCCCTCATGTATTAATGATCTCTAATGGTGCGGAACTATTTGCAAAAGAGCAAGGCTTAGTTATGGTTGAGCCAGCATATTTCAAAACTGATTTCCGTTGGCAACAGCTACAGAACGCTTTAAAAGACGAAAAAATAACCCTTGATCATAATGGTAAATCAGCATCTCTTTTACTCCCCCCAAAGAACTACGACTATAAATATGGAACTGTTGGAGCAGTCGCGTTGGACAAAGATGGTAATCTGGCAGCTGGAACATCAACAGGAGGTATGACAAATAAACGTTACGGACGCGTAGGTGACTCGCCAATAATTGGAGCAGGAACCTATGCCGATAATAATACCGTTGCTGTTTCTGCTACAGGTACTGGAGAAATGTTTATTAGAACTTCAACTGCATACAATATTGCTGCTCAGGTGAAATATAAAAATACACCATTGAAAGAAGCAGCTCAAAATGCGCTTGATGAAGTTAAAAACATTAATGGTAGTGGTGGTGTCATTGTTCTAGATAAGAATGGTAATTATACTATGAGTTTCAATACAGAAGGGATGTATCGTGGAACTATCGGCAACGATGGTAAAGCTATCGTATCAATTTATGAACAATAGATAAAATATTTTATACATCGTCTTGCCCTTAAGGCCCATTTTAAAAGCGGGCCTTTATTTAATAAATATTCTTAACGCCTCCTTATTTCACAGCTAAAAGAAGAGTAATTCTTAGACTCATTAACCGTCTCTCTACCGAGACGCTTACCCATATCCAGCCCGTACCCTGCAGAAATACCGCGATGTATAGCGTTTCTGTGTCATGGTGAAAAGTACAGGAGGAAATTATAAATTCTGGGAATATCCCTGGTTATAACATTTTGTAATACATTAAGTGATATCATTATTTATGATGTAAAAAGGGGCCTGCAATAGCCCCTGAAAAATCAGAAAACCTTCATTTTATACCTGCAGCGCTCATTGACTGCCGCAGTGCATCCAGTCCTTGCTTACAGGCCATATCCTGACTGGCGTCAGGTAAAGCTGCAATTTGTTTTCGGGATTGTTCATATTGCTGTTTCAGCGTATTAACCTGTGCTTCTGGTGTTCCCATTTCCTTCATCTTTGCTACAAAATTATCGATTTCTTTATAATACTCTTCACATGCCGGAGTCAGTGCTGCACTGGCTGACATACTGAATAATACTGTAGTAAGTAAGACTGTAATTGTTTTCATAAATACACTCCTTTTTTGTACAAAAACACTCAACCTTCCTGAGAAGGCCATAAAAGCAGAATGTTATTGGAATATCAGCAAAACGAGTATTCCCACAGGTTTTTTCTTGGTATCAGAATTCTGGGATATAAATCCAGTAAATGATGGAGTAAGTCCGAAAGAATATGTGGTGTGATTACGGACTACCAGTAAATATTACTGATTTCATGCCATGAAAATACTCATTATAAAAAGCGCCTGTATGCTGCTTATAAAATATCAGAATCCGATGTGTCAAAATGTGATATATATTAAAAAATAAATAAGACTGACCCAATATACCAAAAGAGGATGACAGAAGTGAAGGATAACCGTATTATTCTGGACCAGAAAGGAGCCTGTACATAGATTTGTGTAATTGCCTGATTTTGATATGTTCAATTCACCTTCAAATGAAGGTGAATTTATGGCCGACAAACAATTGCAGGCTCTGGCTAACGAACTGGCCAAAAATCTCAAAACTCCTGAAGATCTCAGTCAGTTCGATCGCCTGCTCAAGAAAATCAAAGTTGAGGCTGCTCTCAACGCTGAACTGACTCACCATCTGGGACATGAAAAAAATCAACCCAAATCGGGAACCAACTCCCGTAATGGCTATTCCACGAAAACCGTCCCACTACCGACGGGCCGATGGAATTACGTACTCCACGTGATCGTGATGGTTCCTTCGAACCACAACTGGTGAAGAAAAATAAGACCTGCATTATCGGCATGAACAACCAGATCCTGGCGCTGTATGCCAGAGGGATGACTACTCGCGAAATTACCTCAGTCTTCAAAGAAATGTACGATGCAGACGTTTCTCCGGCGCTGATATCGAAAATCACCGATGCCGTAATCGACCAGGTTGTAGAATGGCAAAACCGTCCTCTGGATGCGATTTATCCCATTGTTTATCTTGACTGTATTGTCCTGAAAGTACGGCAGGACAGCCGGGTTATCAGCAAAGCGGTGTTCCTGGCTCTGGGTATTAACCTTGATGGTCAGAAAGAGCTGCCAGGTATGTGGCTGGCCGAAAATGAAGGTGCAAAGTTCTGGCTGAATGTACTGACGGAACTGAAAAATCGCGGCCTGAACGATATCCTTATCGCCTGCGTGGACGGCCTGAAAGGCTTCCCGGAAGCGATTAATGCCGTCTACCCGGAGACGCAGCTCCTGTTGTGCATAGTACATATGGTACGCAACAGCCTGCGGTTAGGGCGTGGAAAGACTATAAAGCGGTAACCCGTGACCTGAAACAGGTTTACCACACAGCCACGGAAGAAGGCGCGTTGCAGGCGCTGGATGCGTTCGGGAAGGAATGGGATGCACGGTACCCGCAGATAAGTCGCAGCTGGCAGGCAAACTGGCCGAATGTTGCCACCTTCTTCGTGTACCCGGAGGCGAGCCGCAAGGTTATAATAAATAACCGTCAATACGGTGCTCCGTTAACGCTTACGTCTGTTATGGTACTTTCTGATTGTTATTCATGGGCTAACGAGCAGTTTGGACATGCCAGTCTCGGTGATCCGCGTCGTACACGACGCCTTGTGTCACTGGCCTCTTCTCTCGCTCAGCATGCAGGTCTTTCTATCGTGAAATCATCCCAGTCCACTGCTCAGGTTGAAGGTGCGTACCGCCTGATGCGTAACCCGTCAGTGTCTCCGGAAGCCATTGCCGAAGCCGGATTTACCGCCACTGCAAGGGCATGTGAGGCACATCCGCTGCTCCTCGCACTGGAAGACACCACCACCATTAGTTTCAGCCACAGTACGGCATTTGATGACCTAGGGAATACCACTACTAACCCGAAGACGCGCGGGCTGCTGGCTCACTCTGTCCTGATGTATGCCCCCGACAGCGCCCTGCCAGTCGGTCTTATCGAACAGCAGCGCTGGAGTCGGGCCACGGACACCTACGGTGTTAAGCACCAGCGAAAAGAACGTCCCTGTGAAGAAAAAGAAAGTTATCGCTGGCAGCAGGCTTCGGAGCGTATGGCTGAACGGCTGGGGGAGATACAGAAACGGGTAATCACTGTCTGTGGCCTGGAAGCGGATATCTGGCATTACCTGCATTATAAAGTCAGCCACGGACAGCGCTTCGTGGTGCGTGCTGCACAGAATAGCCGGCAGGAAGAAGCACCCGGCAAGCTCTTCGAACTGCCGGAAGTCCTGACAACCGCATGAAGCCACATGCTGAATGTGATGTAAAAAGGCGGGCGCGCAGCCCGCCAGGCCCGGATGTTCACCAGTTACAGCGAAGTCGGCATAAAAAATCCCGACAACAGCGGCCAGGCGCTTCCGCTCACGTATGTCTGTTGCCGGGAGCAGGCAGAGGACGGTGCCTGCTGGCATCTGCTGACATCAGAAAAAGTGGCGAGTGCCGCCGATGCGCGACGTATCGTCAGCCATTACGAGCGACGCTGGTTGATAGAGGAATACCACAAGGCGTGGAAAAGTGGTGGTACATGTGTGGAATCGCTGCGTATGCAGACCCGGGATAACCTTGAGCGCATAGTGGTTATCAAGGCGTTTATCGCGGTACGGGTGCTGGGCCTGCGGCAGGGAGGTATCAGTGAAGAAACACAAAATGACAGCTGTGAGAAAATACTGTTGCCGACAGAGTGGAAACTGCTGTGGGTTAAGCTGGAAGGAAAACCGCTTCCGTCACAGACGCCGACACTGAAATGGGCCTGTCTGAAACTGGCGAAACTGAGGCGATGGCATGACAGCAAACGCACAGGTCGCCCCGGTTGTGTAGTCATGTGGGATGGCTGGTTCAGACTTCAGGATATGGTTGAGGGTTACCTGGTGATGGAGTCTCTTGATCAGGAGCTCTGATCAAGAGACAGCTAGTACAGTAGGGGGTACCATTATTTAATTCCTGCAGTACCAATTAACACAGAGCATTCTGCCTCTGTGAACATATGATATCCAGACTTGACTAATTGTTATTGTGAATGTTTTTATTGCTGTTTTAGCCTCTAATCGATGCTTTCAGTGTTCCAGCGCGATAGCGCAAACATGTTCAAGCTTAGAGAGTGAATGGTATAGTTCTGGTAATGTCATTTTTTTTCTAATCACGACCTTAAGGTTAACTTCTATTCTTCCCTTTTTAACATCGCGAATAGTGAACGCTTCAATAATATTTTTTTGTTGATTAATACACTCTATCAGGGCTTGTAGCCCTGATCTTTCGTCAAGAGTAACATGAACTTTTACTTTACCCGGAAATTGATTCTTAGCTTGCAAAAAGAGCACAAAATAGCTGAGTTTTATTGCAATCATGAACAAAGCAGTGGTAACCAAAGCATGCATATAAAACCCAGCACCACATGTAATTCCCACCCCAGCCGAAGCCCAAACGATAGCTGCAGTTGTTAGTCCAGATATAGCATCGTCATGGCGATGAAGGATAACACCTGCGCCGAGAAAACCTACACCGCTGATAATCTGTGCTGCCAGTCGCATCGGATCGCTACGTATATTCATCGAGATTTCAGCGTAATATTCTGCAGACTGAATCGATACAATTGTCAGAACACAACTGGCGACTGAAATAATGACGCACGTTTTAAATCCAACAGGCTTCCCTTTCGATTCTCTTTCAAGGCCAATAATGCCACCAAGGATAAACGCGACGCAAATTTTGCCCAGTGTAATAAAGAGAGATTCTTCTTCACTGAATAATAAGAAGGATAACGTATTCATATTTCCTCCGGAAAAAACTCACTCCAAACTGTGTACGAAGGTCTCCTTTTCTGCCCCATTGGATTTGCCCCTATATTTCCAGACACCTGTTATCACTTAACCCATTACTGGCCTGCTGCCGCAGATATTCCCGTGGCGAGCGATAACCCAGTGCACTATGCGGATGCC
>NZ_JBJQMC010000041.1:0-15224 GCF_046486085.1 Escherichia sp. WS568 | reverse complement strand
TCTGCGTTTCTCCGGTCCTAAGACATCAATCATCTGCTCTCCAATGACTAGTCTAAAAACTAGTATTAAGACTATCACTTATTTAAGTGATATTGGTTGTCTGGAGATTCATGGGGCCAGTCTATAGTTAAAGTACCTTCTGTTTTCAGTGTGATATTACCAAGATATGCACCGGTAATAACATTATAATCACCAGTGGCATGTGTGAACTTTGTAGAAACAGGGAATGTACCTACTACACCAGATTTTATAATGTCTTTTATCTGATTAATTTTCATAGGGGAAATTTTAAGACCAATGTTGGCGATATTAACGCTCCTTTCAGCGCCATTACCCCATAAATAGTGAGCAAGCGCCACAATTGGTGTAGTGACATTACCGCTCATTTGTTTCATATTCATTGAGCGATAGTCATATTGACTTGGCGCTGGTTTTGAGAAGTGGTAAGCGTCATAAACGCTTATTCCAGGGTGAAGAACCAGATTTCGGTCGGCGTTACAGAAGTAACCAATATTTGTCGATATGATCTGCAATGTGAGAGGGTTGCTAGCCCCATGTTTTTTGATGTAATCCTCAAGTTGAGTTAAAGCCTGAAGACACATGTTTGGACTCTGGAAAAAACTATAAACAACCTGGACTAAAAGAGGTCCAGCACCAGGAACATGCGGTGCTGAAAGAGAAAATGCACCATTGCCATAACTTGGTAAGTTAGTTGATGGTGATGGTGCATGAACAGTTAAGGTTTCCATACATAACTCCTTATAAGTTAATAAGATAATAGAGTTCGCGGCTGGCTAACGCTTACACCGGCGAACGAACCCCATGAGAGAGGCTCCCCATAACATTGTTTGCCGGATATGCCGTTAAAAATGGTAGGGAAGCACCTGAACTACCATATATAAGATATATATCTGTACACTCCATTAAATACTGGAAATATATTGAGAACTCTGATATATAATCTATATATAAAAATACAAAAAGGTATATATATGACCAGCAATAAAGATAAGAACAAGAAAGCAAACGAAATATTATATGCATTTTCCATAATCGGTATTATTCCATTAATGGCTATATTAATACTTCGGATAAATAATCCATATTCTCAAGTGCTGTACTACTTATATAATAAGGTTGCATTTCTCCCTTCTATTACATCATTGCATGATCCCGTCATGACAGCACTTATGTCAAACTACAACAAGACAGCACCAGTTATGGGTATTCTCGTTTTTCTTTGCACATATAAGACAAGAGAAATCATAAAGCCAGTAACAAGAAAACTTGTTGTGCAATCCTGTTTCTGGGGGGCCGTTTTTTATGCCATTCTGATTTATATCACACTGTTCTATAATCTGGAACTAACAACAGCAGGTGGTTTTTTTAAATTATTATCTCATAATGTCATCACTCTTTTTATTTTATACTGCTCCATTTACTTTACTGTTTTAACCATGACATATGCGATTTTACTGATGCCATTGCTTGTCATTAAATATTTTAAAGGGAGGCAGTAACACTGCCTTCCTTTTAATTATTTTATGATCTTGTGATTCAACTCATCAACAAATTTATCATCGATAAATGCACCAATAGCACCTGCAATAACTACGCCAACAAAACCAACAACTGTGGCCGGAAGACCAAAGGCTATAAGGGCCGAGCCTAATGTCAAAGAAAACAAACTAAGAGCTACAGCAGCTGGTTACGAACTTAATGGCCAGACTATTTATGTATTGCTCCTGTGGCACACACGAGAAAACAGGTAGATTGTGTGTGGGGACAACTTAACATAGCCTGCAGATATTAATTCTGGAACATTATTATCAGGCCAGATATTTTGCATTCCATTAAATAATCTTGTAGGAGATAAAATGAATTACGATGAAATAACGAAAATTACCGCTGAACGTATTAGCGACTACATGACTGAAGCAGTTAATACAGACTCTATAGCCGTTGCGGAAATGTTTCATAACGCTGCATGGGGAGTGCGAACATTGTGGTTTGAACTCGTCACAAAAATAGATATAGATATACATAAAAAGAACAGGTATGCGAGTTATGATCTTAGAAGGAAAATCGAAATGCAGCATGAAGAGTTTCAGAAAATGACAGAGCGTGAGCAAGTACCTTTATTGAAATCGCCAGAATGATGTTCAGCGACTTCGCCCAGGTATTTTCTTTCGCCCCTTTTATGCCCTGCCGGACATTGTATAAATGTAGGGCGGGCCGCTTGGAATTCGGAAAATAAACCACGTTAAGACTATTTTTTAGTCAAATGACTTTCAGGAATCGCCAGAATGGCGGGACAACAGCGGTTTTGGTGTCCGAAATCGTACAATTCTGAACATCTACGCAAGGGAATGTACGGAAGTAAGCCAAATGGTTATCGGACGGTAGGAGCATTTCGTACATCCTTTACGTTCAGTGAGTTAGCTGGCTTGGATGTAACCACTCGTTCAACTCAATTCTCTTGACGTGGGGAAATCCGTTTTCCAAGCGGACCCCTTATAGGGGGTGAGGGCCCCCTCCCCTTCACTCTTGACTATGTGAACGATAATCATTATCGTTAGTGTTTGTATGGTAATGGGATAGAAAGTAATGGGATAAAAAGTAATGGATAGAAAAAGAACAAAATTAGAGTTGTTATTTGCATTTATAATAAATGCCACCGCAATATATATTGCATTAGCTATATATGATTGTGTTTTTAGAGGAAAGGACTTTTTATCCATGCATACATTTTGCTTCTCTATATTAATGTCTGCAATATGTTACTTTGTTGGTGATAATTATTATTCAATATCCGATAAGATAAAAAGGAGATCATATGAGAACTCTGACTCTAAATGAATTAGATTCTGTTTCTGGTGGTGCTTCAGGGCGTGATATTGCGATGGCTATAGGAACACTATCCGGACAATTTGTTGCAGGAGGAATTGGAGCAGCTGCTGGGGGTGTGGCTGGAGGTGCAATATATGACTATGCATCCACTCACAAACCTAATCCTGCAATGTCTCCATCCGGTTGGTAATGACTCCAACTTATTGATAGTGTTTTATGTTCAGATAATGCCCGATGACTTTGTCATGCAGCTCCACCGATTTTGAAAACGACAGCGACTTCCGTCCCAGCCGTGCCAGGTGCTGCCTCAGATTCAGGTTATGCCGCTCAATTCGCTGCGTATATCGCTTGCTGATTACGTGCAGCTTTCCCTTCAGGCGGGATTCATACAGCGGCCAGCCATCCGTCATCCATATCACCACGTCAAAGGGTGACAGCAGGCTCATAAGACGCCCCAGCGTCGCCATAGTGCGTTCACCGAATACGTGCGCAACAACCGTCTTCCGGAGCCTGTCATACGCGTAAAACAGCCAGCGCTGGCGCGATTTAGCCCCGACGTATCCCCACTGTTCGTCCATTTCCGCGCAGACGATGACGTCACTGCCCGGCTGTATGCGCGAGGTTACCGACTGCGGCCTGAGTTTTTTAAATGGCGGAAAATCGTGTTGAGGCCAACGCCCATAATGCGGGCGGTTGCCCGGCATCCAACGCCATTCATGGCCATATCAATGATTTTCTGGTGCGTACCGGGTTGAGAAGCGGTGTAAGTGAACTGCAGTTGCCATGTTTTACGGCAATGAGAGCAGAGATAGCGCTGATGTCCGGCGGTGCTTTTGCCGTTACGCACCACTCCGTCAGTAGCTGAACAGGAGGGACAGCTGATAGAAACAGAAGCCACTGGAGCACCTCAAAAACACCATCATACACTAAATCAGTAAGTTGGCAGCATCACCATTGTGGCGATACCAGATCAGGCAGAGTATGAGCCGGCGCGGAAACTGCTGGGATAACAGCCCAATGGAACGCTTCTTCAGGAGTCTGAAGAACGAATGGATGCCGGTGGTGGGTTACGAAGCTTCTGCGAGGCCGCTCACGCCATAACGGTCTATATCGTTGGATATTACAGCGCACTAAGACCGCACGAATATAACGGTGGGTTATCCCCAAACGAATCGGAAAATCGATACTGGAAAAACTCTAACTCGGTGGCCAGTTTTTGTTGACCACTTCACACGTTCAATGTCGTTGATGACTTTAACTATGAGGCGTTGTCGATTGAAAACAATCTGAATCTGCCAGCTTCACAAGTGGTAGCGGTACTCTGTAGGTGAACCGCCCCGGGTTTCCTGGAGAGTGTTTTATCTGTGAACTCAGGCTGCCAGATCATCGTTTCCGATGGAAGCATAATAAGCTTTTTCTGCTTCTGCCGGAGGAGTATGGCCCAGCCTTTCCAGCAATCGTCGATTGTTATACCAGTCCACCCACGTGAGTGTGGCCAGTTCCACTTCTGCACGGTTTTTCCAGCTCTTACGGTGTATTACCTCCGCTTTGTAAAGGCCATTGATGCTCTCCGCCATCGCGTTGTCATACGAGTCGCCTGTACTTCCTGTTGATGCCAGTAATCCGGCTTCCTTAAGCCGCTGTGTGTAGGCCAGCGATACATACTGAGAACCTTTATCACTGTGATGGACTGTGCCGGACGGTCGACGGGCCCATAACGCCTGCTCCAGAGCATCCAGCACAAATGTCGTTTCCATAGACGATGAGACCCGCCACCCCACGATGTATCCGGCAAACACATCAATGATGAACGCCACATAGACGACCCCCTGCCATGTGCTGACGTAAGTAGAATCAGCCACCCACAACTGGTCAGGACGTTCTGCCACGAACTGACGGTTTACGCGGTCGCCTGCGACAACGGCTTTCCGGCTGATGGTCGTACGGACCTTTTTACCACGGAGAACACCGGCAAGTCCCATAACCGCCATGAGACGTGCCACAGTGCATCTGGCCACTCTGATACCTTCCCGTAACAACTGACGCCAGACTTTACGCACACCGTATACCTTGTGATTTTCATCGTATACGCGCTGTATCTCTTTCTTCAGCCAGTCATCGCGCTGCGCACGGGCACTGCGTTTATCCGGATGATGTCGCTGTTGCTGACAGTGGTAATACGTTGACGGGGCAATATGCAGTTCGCTGCATAGCGGTCCGACCCCGTACTGCTCACGCAGCTTATCCAGCAGTGGCATCATTTTTTCCAGAGGCGGTCGAACTCCGCCTTCGCAAAATAAGCGGAAGCCTGGCGAAGGATATCGTTACTGCGGCGCAGTTCACGATTTTCACGTTCCAGCTCTTTCAGACGCTGACGTTCAGCGGTGGTGAGCCCGCCATCACCGCCTCCGGTATCCCGCTCATGCTGGCGTACCCAGACACGCAGAGTCTCCGGTGTACAGCCAATCTTTGGGGCAATGGAACAAATTGCCGCCCACTGTGAGTCATATTCGCCCTGACTTTCCAGAACCATACGAATCGCCCTCTGACGGACTTCGGGGGAAAAACGAGTATTTTTAGTCATCCTGTTTACCTCTTTCTCAGGGAGTTTAGTCTCCAGGATTCCCGGGGCGGTTCAAGGATTGCGGAAAACCATGTCTATCCAGCTATGATTCGCATAGATTATGGCCAGGATTTTTTTTATCCAACACGGACGTAATGCGCAGAAAAACATGTAGTAAAACTGGAGATTACCCAATCAGGTAAGTTGGCGCAGAACGCTTTTATCGAGAGTTTTAACCGGACATACCGAACAAAAATACTCGGTTTTTGTCTGTTCAGAACGCTGGATGAAAAGCGGGAACTGGCGGCAAACTGGTTGTCAGAATATAACAGTGAACGCCATATCAACTACTTAACCATATGACACTGGAAGAACATCACTAACGCCATTATTTGGTCACGATCTCAAAAGGTGCATGGAACTAAAACGAGTCTGTTTACAACGCAAGATGGGTTATGTTATAAAGTAACATAAGTGAGTTGGTAAGCATAAAGTAAAGAGGATAACTTATAGTGCTCCCCTTATTTAAAGCATTTTGTTTTTTTTGTATTCTATTGTTAGGCTCAGTATTAATTCGGGGTAATAATAATCTTATTTCACCAGTGGTTAGACAAGAATTTTTTTTATCGAAAAAAACAACCCCATCCTTTTATCAGAAAATTGATGCGTGCTTTAGCAACGTTAATCTTGACTTTACATACAAGTCTGTTGATTACTCAGCATCTACCATTTTGCAATACATTAGAAGATTAATAAGAAAGCTTTACATTAAATAAAAGAGATGCAATTATCAATAAAATAAGAATATCTCGTTAAGAAATATAGCAATATATATGATATTTCAGGAAATAAGTAATCATACATCTATTGATTTATAAAGTATTATTGGAAGGAAGTGTTACATGAACGATTTACGCACTCCCCTCCATTACACTAATAAACACCACCGACTTGGTATTTATAAATTTTCTAATAAAAGCATCATTTTCACTGAAACAAAATAAATATCAATCACTAAGATAATTAACTTATCTGAACAAGTAATCACACTCATATGTTATTAGTTTTCTTATTAATCAGAAAGGAGGGATTTATAAACCAGCAACTTTTTTTGTAGGTGGAGCCACGGTTGATTTCTGATATCAACCACCTGAGTTTATTTTCGTCGAATGGTAATGTCTTGTCGCACAAACGCTATCTGAATAATTAACTGTAATGGCGTTATTGGTATATTTGCCGACATTAACGCTAATAAAGACCCTGATTGCTTCATAATCGCAGGATTTGGCCATTTTGTCTCCCTTTAGATAAGAGTTAACAAAATAACCCCAGGAAGAAGGTACCGGTTTCCACGTTACAGACGTTCCCGGCATAAAGTGTCCGACCAGGGCCTTATTCGCAGTTACCAGCGCCCTGTATGCCCTGATATTTTCTGGAACATGGATGACCGGGGCAGTAATCATACCGGGTTTGACTGACTCCCCTGATATTCTGACATAAAAGGGAATAAATAAAGCGACATGTGGCCACATTGTAAACAAACGTTAAACAAAACAGCATTTTTCAGTTGACTACTACGAGTAAATAAAAAAATATTTATCAAAAACAAACGAGTGGAATGGAGTTAACTTGTCTATGTACTTAAAGATTCTTGCTACTGCACTCTCAGCTCCTGTAGCGTTTGCTGCACTGGCTTCTGATACTGGGCTTTCTTTTACACCGGAGAAAATCAGTACGGAGATTGATTTTGGCACTTTAAGTGGCAAGGCCAAAGAACGGGTTTATCTGCCTGAAGAAAAAGGGCGCAAAGCCAGCCAGCTGGACTGGAAATACAGTAATGCGCCAATTGTCAAGGGGGCATTTAACTGGGATCTGTTACCCAGAGTATCTGTCGGTGCCTCAGGGTGGACAACATTAGCTGGTCGTGGAGGCAATATGGTGGACAGGGACTGGCTGGATACGAGCAATCCCGGAACCTGGACTGATGAGAGTAAACATCCGAATACCCGTCTAAATTTTGCTAATGAATTCGACCTGAATATTAAGGGATGGCTCCTGAATCAACCAGACTATCAGTTAGGTCTTATGGCTGGTTACCAGGAAAATCGTTATAGCTTTACAGCAAAAGGAGGCTCTTATATCTATAGTAGTGAGGGAGGCTTCCGGGATGAAACGGGATCATTTCCAGATGGTGAAAGAGCTATAGGCTACAAACAACACTTTAAAATGCCCTATATAGGGTTAACCGGTAATTATCGGTATGATAGCTTTGAGTTCGGGGGGAGTTTCAAATATAGCGGATGGGTGAAGGCATCGGATAATGATGAGCATTACAACCCTGAGAAAAGGATCACCTATCGTAGCGATGTAAATAATCAGAACTATTACTCTGTCTCACTACATGCTGGTTATTATATTACACCTGCAGCTAAAGTTTATGTCGAAGGAACATGGAACCGTATTACTAATAAGAAAGGTGATACTTCTCTGTACTCCAGAAATTTGAATATATCTGATCACACCAAAAATGGTGCAGGCATTGAAAGCTATAACTTTATGACCACAGCTGGTCTGAAGTATTATTTTTAACCTGAAGCATGCCTGTTTTTAACTTTTTCATGACACTTTAAATATGATAAACAAAAGGCCAGCACTTCTGATGGTGGTCTTTTGATTTTTTATAATATGTGGAGGGTATATGTGCTCAACGATAAAAGTGTTTCTGTTAACTCTTGTATTTTTAAAGATGCTGCCCTGCCACTCTTCATGCATAACGACACAGTGTTATCGACATAAAAATAATTGATAAGCGATGTTAACAATATGAACTTTATTATAATTCTATTACTCGTCAATAATAAGAAGACCATCCAATAAAAACACACGCAATAACCTGAAGGATTCTGCCGTATAAAAATAAACATTGTTTTTACATTTAATCTCTCTTGATTTTGTTTAATCATTGTTTATGTAAGATAATTTATTTTTATAATGATCACATGAAAACAAAAGAGGTTAGATATGAAATTATTATTACTTACAGGTGCAACAGGATTTCTTGGTGGCGCGGTCCTGGATAAGCTGCTGGATAACTGTAATAATATAAATTTGCTACTTTTAGTACGAGCACCTACTCCACAAGCGGGACTGGAAAGAATTAAAGAAAATATGCGTAAATTTAATGTTTGTGAGGAAAGGTTGCATGCATTAACTAATGATAACATCTTGCCTGGGGATCTAAATAATCCGGAAGCCTTTCTCATGGATCCTCGTCTTGATGAAGTCACTCATGTTATAAACTGTGCGGCTATAGCTTCTTTTGGTAATAATCCTTTTATATGGAATGTGAATGTTACAGGTACACTTGCTTTTGCAAGAAGAATGGCAAAAGTGGCAGGACTGAAACGCTTCCTTCATGTTGGTACTGCTATGTCTTGTACACCTCATACGGGGTCGCTAGTTAAGGAAGAGTCTGCTTCATCAGAAACAGGTGAACATTTAGTGGAGTATACGCATTCAAAAGCAACAATAGAATATCTGATGCGTAAGCAGTGTCCTGATTTACCTTTGTTGGTTGCCCGACCATCAATTATTGTTGGCCACAGTCGTTTAGGGTGCTTACCTTCAACCAGTATTTTCTGGGTATTCAGAATGGGGTTAATGTTGCAAAAATTTATGTGCTCTCTGGATGATAAAATAGATGTTATCCCTGTAGATTATTGTGCTGATGCATTGCTAATGTTGCTTGAAAGCTCGTTAATTAATGGTGAGATTGTTCATATATCAGCAGGTAAAGAAAGTAGTGTGACGTTCTCTGCTATTGACGAAGCTGTAGCCCGTGCTTTGAACTGTGATCCTGTTGGAGACAGATATACTAAAGTCAGTTATGACATACTGGCAATGAGCCGTCATGATTTTAAAAATATTTTTGGTCCCTGTAACGAACGCCTTATGTTAAAAGCCATTCGTTTATATGGAGCGTTCAGTATGCTCAATGTTTGTTTCAGTAACGACAAGCTACTGAGTATCGGAATGCCTAAACCGCCAAAGTTTACTGATTATATTAAATACTGTATAGAAACGACAAAACACCTTTCAATTCAACAACAAATGGAAGTTGATTTTAAATAATATTTATCATAATCAGAATTATTGTTGGTGTTGCACTCATAATATATAAAAACGCCGAGGATATGACTTTGTCAATTAAAAATATAAAGCGCATTATTACGGCCTGGAAACCATCTACATTCGAAACGTACAAAAAAACTTTTGAAAAATACGGTGGTAGTGTAAACATGCATCCGGATGTTGTTTCATACTTTATGATACATCATGACTGGAAGTTTGATTTTTTTCACTATGAAAAAGATGGTGATATCAAAGGCTCATATTTTCTGTGCAATGGAAAACAAATTGGGATAATGGCAAGAAGGTCTTATCCTCTTTCATCTGATGAGGTATTAATTCCTTTTTCCCCACATGCAAGATGTTTTTTTCCGGATAAAACTAATAAATTATCAATTATAAATAAACAAAATATTATCAATGCAACATGGAAAATAGCCAGAAAAAAACAAAATTGTATTATAAAGGAATCTTTTTCACCTAAATTTGAAAAAACTCGCCGAAATGAAATCCAGAGATTTATCAGGAATGGCGGAGAGATTAAGTGTATAAGCCAGTTATCCGATAAAGAAATATCCAGCTCTTATATATCACTTTTTCATTCCCGGTTTGGAGGTACCCTACCTTGCTACGAATATGATAATCTGTTAATGTTTATTTCTCACTTACGAGAACTTATGTTTGGCCATGTGCTATTCTGGGATAATAAACCGTGTGCTATTGATATAGTACTGAAATCTGAAAGCTCATGTAATGTTTATTATGACGTTCCAAATGGTGCAGTTCTGAATGATGAGAATTGCATGAAACTAAGTCCGGGAAGTGTCCTTATGTGGCTGAATATAGATAAAGCGCGAAGGTATTGTCAGGATAATAATAAAAAGATGATATATTCTATCGGTGCATTCAGACCTGAATGGAAATATAAACTACTATGGTCTGTTCCCTGTAAGGTTGGTAAATGCTTATGTTAGAATATGTATAAAGGTAAGTAACTATATAAGAGCGTCCAGTCTGCAAATACTCCTCTAAACATGGAGGAGTAGATTTATAATATCATAACATTTACTAAATCGTTTTACATTAATTTCAAATTTGAAATTAATGTATTTTGATAACTATATATTTTTGATTCCGAAAACAGACATTTCTTTCTTTGAGTCAGGGCTTACACTCAAAATATTAATATTGTTTGTGTGAAGACATATTATTCAATAACGATGGTGAGAAATATCTGTACTTTTTCGCATAATCTAACCATTTACTTAATTGTTCATTCTGTGAACAGAATCTGTTTGTTATGTATCAGGTTGATGATGTGATTAAGCAGTCTGAAACCAGAGGAATATGGAGTCAGAAATTTTCAGTTGTCTTTTAAGGGCGTCTGCAGGATTTTTTCTCCGTTTCTGCCTGTCCTGGCATTACCCCAATTCTCCCAAAAACGGTAAACCAGCCCTCAGCCCGCACCATGACTGGCTTAAGACGGGATCCCAGCGGCAAAATGCGCCTTTATGTATTTGGTTTTACCCGCAATAATGCGTGATAATCAAACAAAAGGATCCGCGCGCTGCGATTTATTGTCGTGGAAGGATCCGGGCGTTCAGGTCAGAATACCTGTATCCATAAACAGTGCGTGTGCTACGTGAAAAATAACTCATGAACAATGTCATTCCCCTGCAGAATTCACCTGAACGCGTCTCCCTGTTACCCATTGCGCCGGGGGTGGATTTTGCAACAGCGCTCTCCCTGAGAAGAATGGCCACTTCCACGGGGGCCACACCGGCCTACCTGCTGGCCCCGGAAGTGAGTGCCCTTCTCTTCTATATGCCGGATCAGCGTCACCATATGCTGTTCGCCACCCTCTGGAATACCGGAATGCGTATTGGCGAAGCCCGGATGCTGACGCCGGAATCATTTGACCTGAATGGAGTAAGACCGTTTGTGCGGATCCTGTCCGAAAAAGTGCGTGCGCGACGCGGACGCCCGCCAAAAGATGAAGTGCGCCTGGTTCCGCTGACAGATATAAGCTATGTCAGGCAGATGGAAAGCTGGATGATCACCACCCGGCCCCGTCGTCGTGAACCATTATGGGCCGTGACCGACGAAACCATGCGCAACTGGCTGAAGCAGGCTGTCAGACGGGCCGAAGCTGACGGAGTACACTTTTCGATTCCGGTCACACCACACACCTTCCGGCACAGCTATATCATGCACATGCTCTATCACCGCCAGCCCCGGAAAGTCATCCAGGCACTGGTTGGTCACAGGGATCCACGTTCGATGGAGGTTTATACCAGAGTGTTTGCACTGGATATGGCTGCCACGCTGGCAGTGCCTTTCACAGGTGACGGGCGGGATGCTGCGGAGATCCTGCGTACACTGCCTCCCCTGAGGTGACGGCATACGCGCTTCCTTATATAAGCTGTGGTCAGCAGAACAGACATAACATAAGCTGGAGCATGTATATAAGCTGTAGTGAGTAAGTCATGTTTTATGAAGGGAGCAATGCCTCAGGATCAGGTTACGGGATCACTTACGTAAGGGACAGGCAGATGGCAGCTCAGCTACAGACAGCACTGCAGGAAACAGAATATAAACTGCAGTGAGCAGACCACTCACTGCGCCGGTTAATATAAGCTGTAGTCAGTAAAGGAGCGCTCTTCACTGACTACAGTTTATGTTCAGCGGGATTTGAAGAGTTTTTCCAGGTCATCCAGCGTGATGCCCAGTTTCTCAAGCAGGGCAAGCTTCTCCGCCATCTCCGGACTGACTTTTTCCGCAGGTGAAGGTTGCAACGGATTTTCCTTACTCTCGTCATTCGGCGCTTTTAACCGGGGACGCCGGTAGTGAATACAGAAGAATTTTGTCCGCCCCCGCTGGATCTCCGTGTAATCAAGATATCCAATCTCGCGCAACTGCTCCATTGCCCGTCTGACCGTCTGGTTCTGGGAAAATACAGGAGACTTCAGATTGAGGCGTGCACGCAGCCGCGCCAGCGATATCGGTGCCGGATCCCGGGGCAGGCTCTCTATAAAGGTGTAGAGTGCCTGGGCGGACTCCCGTCGCTTCAGGGCATTAATCGCCTTAAGCTGGAGAAGGACTTTTCTGTCAAACTGGTACAGTTCAAACAGGCGGGGATCGGCCTGTAACTGCACAATATCCCGCTCAGTATCGTAGTAAGCTGACTGTACCAGATGGGTGATATATTCCCGGGTGTGCTTCTCATCGGTACGGGAAAACGAAATCACGGTACCGGCAATGCGCTTCAGGGAAGGGCTGATGCGCTCACGCAGCCTGCGGGATGACTGGCTTGAAGGTATACCACACAGTTTTGCAAACTCAACAAAAGGCAGTTCAACTTTGTCACCAATCACGTTATGGCGGGCAAAGGAATGAATGATCCCCACCCAGGTCTTGAAATCATTATCCATATCCAGGCGGGGGCCGGTGATCTCAACCTTATCGAATCCCTCAGCACGGGCCAGGGAAAGACGTGTCAGCTCTTCCGTGGCATCAGTACGTGACAGTGTATTTTTTTTACTGTTCTTCAGTGATTTAAGGGTCGGTACAAAAACGCCCAGACGCATCAGCGCCACAGGTTGTACGGTGTTGTTATTGTTTGGTGTCAGTGTCACCAGCTCACCGGAGGACTTATCCACCTCGCCGAACAGTTTTTTGATGTCTGAATTTTCGTTTTCCAGAAAGCCTCCAGCCTGTGGACAGTAAAAGAATAAACAGAAAATCGTGTGTCAGAACTCCGCTAACTGACTGAAGAAAAACCTGCAGCCTGTATTTAACAACTGAGTCTGGCATACTGACCATAGTTTATGTCATTAACTTACTTCAGTATATGGATTACTGAATACAGCTTATCATTAGCATGTTACAGTTTATCAGTAACATGCCACAGCTTATGTGATCGTGGTCCCGGCCCATGAGTGACAAGGTTTGCAGCGATATGGGGATCTTTAATGGATCCTTTGTTGATCATTCATGGATCTGTTTACTGGATCGGGCCTCCGGATATGTGGATAAATCATTCCAGAAGGACAGCGCACACAACCGTTTTATGAAAGGGCTTCAGGGCGTACCTGCTCCCTGTAACTACAGATACATTGCGCTTCCTCGCCGGTTCGCGGGCTTCGCCCGGTCACCGGTCTGCGGCGAGCACTGTTTTTTCTGATGTCTGTCTTTACAGGTAATTTTTGACGGAATCTGCCGTACTTCCTGAGCGTACGGTCATATCCGAAGTACACTTCATATGTGTGTTTCAATGCCAGGGATTGTGTATACAAACTACAGGTGTCAGCGCCAGTGATATAAGACGGTAATTCACCATTTGGATTGTCCGCTCCACCCAACATGTTGTTTCCTTAAGGTTCTCACACCAGAAAGGACATCAACATGCTGAGCAGAGAGGACTTTTACATGATAAAGCAAATGCGCCAGCAGGGCGCGTACATTGTCGATATTGCGGCTCAGATTGGTTGCTCTGAACGGACGGTCAGACGCTACCTCAAATACCCTGAACCGCCAGCCAGAAAGACCCGCCACAAAATGGTTAAGCTGAAACCGTTTATGGATTACATCGACATGCGCCTGGCAGAGAATGTCTGGAATAGCGAGGTTATCTTCGCGGAGATTAAGGCAATGGGTTATACGGGCGGACGTTCCATGCTGCGTTACTACATCCAGCCCAAACGTAAAATGCGTCCGTCAAAAAGAACAAGGAGAGAGTTACCGGTTAAAAGAGAAACGTAAAGCTGGAGTGCTGACCAAAAACACAACGCCAATCAGTGATGATGAAATGGTGCAAAGCGGACAGCATCAGTAACGAAAGTATTTAGCGGGCATGAAAATGGCAAATAACGGTCAAACATCGTGGCGTTGACATAGTCGCAGTTTTGGTGAACGAATCACAGACAAAGATGCCATGCACCAGGCTGTTGTTCAGTATGCAGAGCGGGCCGCAGAGAAACTACGTGGGGAGAGTCAGTATTGCCGGCAGGTGACGACATTTGTACGGACATCCCCCTGAACCCTGTTACAGCAATGCCGCTGTGGAAAAGCTTTCATTGCCCACACAGGACAGCCGGGACATTATTGCCGCCGCATGCAGAGCCTTAAACCATGTCTGGCGTGAAGGGTACCGCTATATGAAGGCAGGAGTCATGCTGGCTGATTTCACACCATCGGGTATAGCGCAGCCGGGATTATTTGATGAAATCCAGCCCCGTAAAAACAGTGAAAAGTTAATGAAAACACTCGATGAACTGAACCAGTCGGGAAAAGGGAAAGTGTGGTTTGCGGGGCGAGGAACCGCCCCTGAATGGCAAATGAAACGGGAAATGTTGAGTCAGTGTTATACAACTAAATGGCGAGATATTCCCCTGGCCAGGCTGGGTTAGTTCAGTCATCTCCGAACATATTTTCAGCGTTTCTTCTGGTCTGGTCTTCACCGTCATTTCTCGACAGACTCTGCTCTGTAAGGGGAGTACTGCAATCCACAGACGTATGGAGACCAGATTGTTTTTCCAGTAATTCAATCAATTTCTTTTCAACCGAAAAAGCAGGTAATGACTCCAACTTATTGATAGTGTTTTATGTTCAGATAATGCCCGATGACTTTGTCATGCAGCTCCACCGATTTTGAGAACGACAGCGACTTCCGTCCCAGCCGTGC
>NZ_JBJQMC010000040.1:0-15341 GCF_046486085.1 Escherichia sp. WS568 | reverse complement strand
GAGCTTCGTGAAAACGATAAAGCGTGACTACATCAGTATCATGCCTAAACCAGACGGGTTAACGGCAGCAAAGAACCTTGCAGAGGCGTTCGAGCATTATAACGAATGGCACCCGCATAGTGCACTGGGTTATCGCTCGCCACGGGAATATCTGCGGCAGCAGGCCAGTAATGGGTTAAGTGATAACAGGTGTCTGGAAATATAGGGGCAAATCCAAACTATCTCTGCCAATGGCTCCTGGACTTACAATGGCGTTGTTCGTTCATATGATGATAAATACGATTTTAACGCCAGCACTCACCGTGGCGTCATCGGAGAGTCGCTCACAAGGCTCGGGGCGATGTTTTCTGGTAAAGAGTACCAGATACTGCTTCCTGGTGAAATTCACATTAAAGAAAGTGGTAAGCGATAATATAAGGGCCGGGATTCCGGCCTTTTTATGCAGCCTTTATAACAGTGTATTAGTCATTCGCATATTCAACATATCCCTCTTCACAATGGTACATGCCATAATACATTCTCTTACCCTCCGGACCTTCAGCTTTAAATGGGACAAGAAGTGTTTTTTCATCTTCAACATCTGTTAAACTTCTCTCAATCTTTTCCCATGTAATTTTCGGGATTTCTGTACCAAGAAGTTGTACATCGTTGTCCCAGCGTTTCATTCTTTGCAGGTAATCATTTTTTACAAACGTTCTGGCCTGTTCATCGCTGACCTGATAGCATGCCGGACCTTTATCTTCAGACCAGAAAAAAACAGCAGCAAGAGCAATAATCGTTAAAATAAAAATAAATTTCATGCTAATTACTTTCATAAAATCTCCACAACTTCTGTCGTTCATTCGATATAAAAAAACATTACGAATATATCCGTACAATGTGAGCATACTGTGAAGTGGCTTTAACAATTATGAAATAATACAAGAGATCACATATTGCAGTGGTCTCTTCTTTTATAGAATAAATCACAATTCATAATTATGATTTGTGACTTATGCGTGTCTGTTTTTCAGCATTGTGACAGCATCGGACTCAGGAATCGAAAACTGCACCCGGTGCCGTGCAGCCACATCCAGCGCAAACACCTTCGTGTACACCTCTGTCGAACTAATCGACTTGTGCCCCATCAGGCTCTGCAGCACCTTCAGCGGAATACCAGCATACAGCATATGCATCGCGTAGGAATGGCGGAAAGTATGTGGGGTAACCGGAACAGAGAACGTCACGCCGTCGGCCGCAGCGGCCTCTACAGCTTCATTCAGCCAGGTGCGAACTGTGCGGTCGGTGATTCCCCAGATGCGCGCCTTCTCCATTCTTCCGGTTCGTTTGTTTCTGCGCTCCAGTGGGATTTTCAGCGTGGCCACCATCATCTGCAGTTGGCTGACGTATTGTGTATCGGACAGGGGAACCAGGCGATGCACCTGACTGCCAGCAGGGACACGGCCTGCCGTTCTGGTCGCTTTTTCAGTCCGTTGTTTGAGCGTGGCCAGCTGTACGAACGGATATGGCGGCGCCAGAGAAAAATCTCCCCGCGTCAGCGCCAGCGCTTCGTTTATACGTGCGCCCGTGTTCCACAGGGTGGCCAGCAACATTTTGCGGTGCAGATCCGGTACATAGTGGAGCAGGGCGCTGATCTCCGGCGCCAACAGATATTTTGGTAATTCGTCCTGCACAAGTGCCATCTGACGTAGTGCCAGCGCAGCCGGGTAATCAATGGCAACAGGTAATGTTGCCGGAGGCGTTAAAAAAGAACCAGGCAGGGAAAGCAATTGTGGGCCACTCATGATGTCCCCTTTATGAAATCCTCAATCTCTTGCTCGGTCTTTTTAGACTTCTTTACCATTTCGTACTCCTTTTGGAGTGTTTTACCTCTGGCTTTCAACAATACCAACCTCGTTGGCGATAGTGTATCGGAAAGGCCGTGCAGAGGGAGGCCACATAACATTCTCAGTTCTCGTGATAACCGCAGTGCTTTTACTCCCAACATAGCTGCGTTTTTATGCAAACTATATTCACCCGCTCCACCATAAGGAGTATCTTCAACAAACACATTATCTACACACACGACAGCTTCGTAGCTGAGAACAGAGAGTTCGCTGAGCCTATACATCAGGCCAGAAGGAAGGGAGCGCCAGTTACCAGATACCGGGGAATAATCGATTTCCGGTAATAAGAACTCAGCTTCTCCTCTGCCATCCTGATCGTGCTCCACAGTTGCTGTTGCTGCTGGAGCGCAACGCTGCGCAAATCGCTCAAGTAAAAAAACCAGCTCTGTACTAATGTAAAGACGCTCGCTGGCCAGCTTCGCTGCTGCAGTTCTCTCCTCACGTCTGAGTGTGAAGTGGTGAGTAAGGAACACCGCTCCGACAGCAGATGCGATGGTCGATACAGCTGTAATTATCTGCGGCCCCAGACTGGCGCTGTCCTTCACCACCTTCACGCCTTCGGTCGCAATAAACCAGTCAGCCATGTTTATTCCTTTATTGTTGAGAAATCCCGCCTTCTGTATGTATTCAGCGGTCGGCAGCCAGTTCTTCAGCCAGCTTCACAAAGCCTTTGTGCTCAGTCTGCAGGTAATGGCTGTAAATCCGGGCATCACGTTCTGTGAGCCCGGATGGATTGCCGGTGAAGTAACGTTGCAGCACCGCAATACAGTGATTGTAGGTATCGAGATCATATTCCCAGTTTCCCAGCTCACCGGCCGCATCCAGCTCCCGGCGAAACTGCTCGTATTTACGGAGCAGAATGCCAAGACCTAATTCTGTTGCAGCATAAACATTATTTTCTCCTGGCGCGGAAATCGCATTACGGATTTTTTCAAAAGCATAACTGAAATCATTTCTCTCATTGAATGCAGTAAACATGTCCTTTCCTCAGTTGAATAGTTAGCCGTGCAATTTTACCACACCTCAATCATCGCCAGATGAGTGCCACTCTGTTGAGAACAGTGACTTTCACAAAAAATGAATTTCACATACTGAAATAATAAGTAGCCATATAGAAACGCAGTTAAATTACCGGAGAGCCGTTTCCGTCAGATCCGACTTTCCGGAATATCACAACTTTCCGGAAGTGTACCACGCTGAGAAAATAATCATATCGCTGTTTTCCGCCCCTGCGCGGCGCATCACAGGTCAGGGAGATGACACAACATATAGTGTCATGAGCAGCTGAATGAGATACCACATGTTGTGCTGACAGGAGGTGGCGTTGTGTGGGGGGAGAGGAAGATCCGTAACCTGGGGTTTTCGGATCTCCGGAGAAATAAGAAGAGGCAGGCATTGTTGTAGCATTAAAATCCTCAATTTTAGAAGCATCACAATTTTCAAAAACTAAAAAACTGATTAATAGCTAATAATAAAATGCTAGGTTAGCATTAAGAACAAAACAAACATTAAAGGATCGATGATGCTAAGCCAGCTTAACCTGCGTTTTCACAAAAAACTTATCGAGGCGCTGAAAACGCGTGCCGGTCGGGAAAATACTTCGGTCAACGCCCTAGCCGAACGCTTCCTCGATGACGGCCTGAAAACGGTCGCGCCCGGTGACGGGTATTTTCAGCTCATTGCCGATCCGGAGGCCACGGTCCGGCAGCTGTACCGGCATATCATTCTGGGCCAGACCTTCGGCACGTCAGCGCTCTCCCGCGACGAACTGCGCTTTGTCCTGGTTCACGTCAGGGAGGCCTTCCTGCGCGGGCATAATAGGCTGGCCACACTCCCGGCCCTGGACACGCTGCTGGACATCACTGGCAACCTGCTGGCCTGGCAGGTGGAGCACGATCGCCCTGTGGACGGTCACTACCTGAAGGGGATTTTCCGCCTGGCCGGGAAAAACTGGACGGAAGAGTTTGAAGCCTTCCGGGCAGCGCTGCGCCCCGTGGTGGATCAGATGTATGCCGAACACCTCCTGCGTCCGCTCGAGAGCGACTGTTTTGGCCTGGCGGAGGTGCCGGACGCGGTGCTGGCAGAAATCTTCACCCTGCCGCGGCTGAAAGCTGTTTTCCCGTTGATGCTGCGCGGCCTGGACTGGAACACAGAACAGGCAAGAACGCTGGCACAGGAGCTGCGCCCGGTTATTTCTGCCGTCACGGAAACCATTGAGGCCGGCACGCTGCGCCTGGAGATCCGCGTTGACGGCCAGCACCCCGGAGAACGCCCGGGGGCCTGGTACACCACACCCCGTCTGCACCTGCTGATCACCGGCCAGGACTTCGTGGTGCCGTACGGCTGGGAAGCGTTATCCGAACTGCTGGGCCTGTTCACGCTGTATGCCCGGCATCCGGAAGCCCTGACGCACGGTCACCAGGGGGAGCGAGTGATGTTCTCCCCGCCCGGAAACGTCACGCCGGAGGGCTTCTTCGGGATAGACGGCCTGCGGATTTTTATGCCGGCGGAGGCCTTTGAGACGCTGGTCCGGGAGCTCGCCACGCGGTGTCAAGAAGGCCCGCTGGCGGAGGCCCTGACCGGGCTGCGCTGCCTGTACGGAGATCTGTAATATGAAGATACTGAGGCAGCTGTGGAACCAGAAAGGGCTTGATGCGGCAGTTGAAGATGTACCTGAGGATCGATACGGTTTCGGTAATATCGCAGAAAATATATCCCGTTCCATCCTTACTCTTCCTCTGGAGGCTTCAAATGTTGTCGGAATAGAAGGTGCATGGGGATCGGGTAAAACAAGCCTCCTTAATCTGATCCTGAGAAACCTTGCCCTGAAAAAAGATGCTCACACGCATGTGCTGCATATTTCTCCCTGGCTGAGTGGCGGCAGTCCGGTTGAAGCGCTCTTTCTTCCGGTTGCCACGGTTATCCAGCAGGAAATGGAAATACGCTATCCCCCGAAGGGCTTCAAAAAGCTCTGGCGTAAATATCTGTTGTCACCGGAAGCTCAAAAAGTGATTGAGTATGCTCAGGATACTTCATCGCGCGTCCTTCCACTGGTTCAATATATCGGACAGTTTTCCAGCATTATTAACTGGATAGCAGGCGGAATAAAGGTATTTTCAGACAGCCGTCTGGCTGTTGATCAGAAAACCACGACAAAGCTTCGGGCTGAAATTGCAGGACAACTGGTGAGTCTGGATCTGAAGTTCATTGTTGTCATGGATGATCTGGACCGACTGGAGCCATCCCAGGTGGCGGAAGTGTTCAGGCTTGTGCGTGCAGTAGCCGATCTGCCCCGCTTTACCCATATTCTCTGTTATGACAGGCAGATTATCACTCATGCCGTTGAACATGCGCTGAATATCGAAGATGGCAGCCGTTATCTCCAGAAAATCATTCAGCTTAGTTTTAAATTACCCCGACCTGAAGCCTTTGATTTACGTAATGAATTTCGCCAGCGGGCTGAGGCTCTATATCAGCAAATTAATAATCAACCGCCAGACTCTGGAATGGTAAGGGATCTCATCGCGGTGACTGATACCTATGGTGCCGCACTTTCGACGCCACGGGAAATCCATCAGGCCATTAATTCCCTGATTTTTCTTTATCCGGGGATGCGGGATTTTGTTTATTTCCCTGATTTGTGCCTGCTTCAGCTTATACGGGTGACAAACCCGGCTCTGTATGACTGGACAGAGCATTACCTGACAGAACGGTCCGTGATTGAAACCGGTCAGGGTATGCTTTCTGACGGAGAGAAAGCAGACTTCCGGGAGGGGCTTATCAGATGTATGAAGACGTTCAGGGCATCAAATGCAGACTCGTTTCTGACACTTGCAGACTGGATCCCAGGTATCAGTGGACATAATGATGAATATCTGAATCTTTTTGAGCCCGTCAGTGAGGATTTTCGTCATATCCAGACGACCGGTAAACGACTCAGCAGCCTGACGCACTGGCGATATTATTTTGCCTTCTCCTCACCACAGAATGTTCTGCCACCTGAATTCTTCAGACAGCTTTTTGAACAGGCTGGCGTATCGGAAAAACAGCAGCAGCTTTCTGAATTGCTGCTCTCAAAAATCAACAGTGTGGGCAGTCTGTCCGGAACCTGGTTTGAACATATACTGAGCAGACTGACTCCAGGCCTGATAAGAGAACGTAATTTCGAAGAGTGCGCAGGACTGGTTCATTTTTTCTTCGATCACACCGATGAGGTGAGCACTCGCTTCAGTATCCGTAACCCATGGTTTTCCCTGCGTGAAATGGCCATTAATGAGGTTGTACGGCATCTGCTGAAGCATATGCAGGATATTGATGAGACCAGAACGATCACGCTTATGGAAAAACTGATCGTTACGGGTGCTTCGCCGTTCTGGATAGCCGATTTTATGCGGGATCTTATCTGGGAACATGGACTTGCTCAGAATGCAGTACCTTCGCCTTCAGACGCTCTTTTCAGTCGCGATATTACGGAACGGTTGCGTGACAGGTTTGCGGAACGTATGAATCAACCAGAACTTCAGCAACAGCTTCTCCTGCGCAAGTCTCTTCTCGGGTATCTCTACGCCTGGAGAGACATGAGTTCAGGTGAAACCGTGAAGCAATGGGTCAGAGAAGTTACTACCACTGATGAAGGCCTTGTTAACCTGTTGATACGATTACAGACCAGTGTCTTCAGCTCCCACCGAGGGGCATATCGCCGGATTGCGCGTGACCAGGTCAGTCCGTTCTTTGATGACTGGCCAGCAGTCGAAGAGAAGTTGAAGGTTATGCTGTCCGGCAACGAGCTGACTCCGGAGCAGGAAGCGCTCAAAACAGCGCTGGAAAATGACGACTGACCAAAAATTAAGGCCGCTTAGCGGCCTTTTTCTTACTAAATGAAGGAGATCAGGCGCTTAATGCTTTATCCTTGTCAAAAGGAACACCGGCATACGCAAGCTCACTCAGCAGTTTGCGTTTCCATCCACCATGCTCATCAAGCTCGGTATAGAGAACCCCGGCAAGATCTGAAGGGATTTCGATATCTCCCTTCCTGAGTACAAGTACTTTCCCGCGTCCAAGCTTCCCGGCGAAATATCCGAGCTCATACAGGACATTCTGGCGTGCGCGGAGACGTGTGCTTTCAGATGCCAGAGCACTGCCGCTATCGTCGGGCGTCATCAGCACGATGGCAAAACTGACATCCCCTGACTCTGCTTCAAATTTCTCGATAATCGTCCTGGAGCCGTCAGGACGTTCTGAAAGAATGATTTCCTCAAGACCTATCCGGGATATAAAACGGGCAACAGACTGAAGGGCATCATTATCATGGCCATGAACAATAAAAATTTTTCGGGAAACCGGCCGAAACACTGCAGGCTCAGGATCGTGTTGGTTTTCCACATACAACTGGTAATCGCGCACGAACGGGGCAACTAATGACGACGTGAATTTTCGAATGGATTCAATAATGTTTCGATCATAGAAAAATGTATGACAGAAATTAAAGGAAAAATTGTTATCGTCTGCCATTTTCTCGATCAGCAGCAACTTCAGGCCCAAAATATCAGCGGGCTCATCAGGCCACTGTAGAACAGCGGAACCAGCCATGCTGGATTCAGTATCTTCACTCCTGGCCAGAAAGGTATCAAGTTCAACATTGCGGGTCAGATGTGCATTAACTGACTGCAGATTCTCTGAGTTCAAGAGCCGGGCCAATTGCTTAAGAGGTTGCTGATAGTTCTGAACGTCAGCGCGCTGAAGGTCGAATACGCAATTTTTAAGTGACTGAAAGATATCAATTGCCATCCTGCCCGCTCTCCTGTCTTTGTTGTTCTGCTCTGTCCAGAATCTGTTGGCGCAGATTTTCTTTCATGTGTTCGATTAATGGGCTGACCATCGGATTAGTGGCATAACCAGAAGCGCGTTCGTACACCATGGAATAGGCTTCCTGAATCGCGTTCTCAATGCTGACAGGATCGTTAGCATCGAAGTGGACATCATAACTTCCGTTTAATGCCTCTGTTGCTCTCTCAACCTCTTTTAGCTGTTTCTGCATTTTGTCTAAACCTGTGATTTTGACGCTCATAACAACCTCCGGACTAAGTGAGATGTATCAACCTTTATAGATAGCACGTTGGAGATGTGGGGTAAGGGATATCACTCAAATTCCATGTAATTTCATTAAGATCAGACTTAACCTTTTTTCGGATCTCCGATAAAAAAGAAAGAAATAGAGATATGCTAAACATATGCCTGGCATCTACATATGCTACCGCTATACATATGCCACACATCTGCCTATACTAAACATATGCACACACCCGGTGCTTTGAATATTCCGGATATGTTTCACATATCCATATGCTCGGGAGAGAAAAAACATGAGAACCGTATCGATATTCAAAAATGGCAACAACCGCGCCATCCGTCTGCCTCGTGATCTGGATTTTGAGGGGGTGAGCGAGCTCGAGATCGTCCGGGAAGGGGACAGCATCATCCTGCGCCCCGTCCGGCCAACCTGGGGATCATTCCTAGAGTACGAAAAAGCCGATCCAGATTTTATGGCGGAGCGCGAGGATGTTGTCAGCGACGAAGGGCGATTTAACCTGTGAACAAGACTTATATGCTTGATACCTGTATCTGCTCGTTCATCATGCGTGAACAGCCAGAAGCCGTCCTGAAGCGTCTGGAGCAGGCGGTGCTACGCGGCCACCGTATAGTGGTCTCGGCCATCACCTACTCTGAAATGCGCTTCGGGGCTACCGGCCCAAAGGCCTCACCACGTCACGTCCAACTGGTCGATGAATTCTGCGCCCGCCTCGATGCCATCCTGCCCTGGGATCGCGCCGCAGTAGACGCCACCACGAAGATTAAAGTGGCACTGCGGCTGGCCGGGACGCCGATCGGCCCGAACGACACGGCGATTGCCGGGCACGCCATCGCCGCCGGGGCGATACTGGTAACGAATAATACAAGAGAATTTGAGCGAGTGCCTGACCTGGTGCTGGAAGACTGGGTGAAGTAAGACACTCTTTTCAAAGTCAGGAGATAAGGGCACCAAGAAACAGCCCGTATACGGGCTGTTTTAACAGATATCTACAGTAAGCGGTCCTAAACTGTAGGGTATCTTCGAAGATCAGACTATCAGGGAGCTAAAGCCTATCTTCCGGCGGCAAAAACAGTGGCTCAAGCGATACGGGCAACCGAGCTCTGGTTTGCTGCCGGTGGCAGGGCGATGAGCTTGTCACATTCCATAATCACGTACTCCGGGATGAGATCGAATCTGGACGGATCTAGTTGACAGATGAACTCATTTTCAATGTGGTACGTTTCGTTAACGAATTTTCGTATTACCGGATGGTCCTGATCCAGTTCCAGTAAACGGAATACCTGCAGTTTTTCATAGCCGTTACGACAGCGACGGTACAGGTTTTTTATTTCATCTGGGCTGCTGACGAGAGCCTGAAGTCGCGGGTAATCAAAACTGTCCACATACTCCCGGATATCCCGCAAGGCCTGCTGAATTTTCTCAGGAGCCATTTTGGGATAGCCCGAGCCCGCAGCGGCAGGCTCGCGATAATCCAGCGGGACGACGCGTCGATGGAATAGATTGGATAGAAGCTGATAAGCATCACCACGTTCGTCAACGATTTCAAAGTAGCGACGAAGATAGATGAGCTTAATGATCTCCTCACAGTCTGCTGACGCGGTGATGGATTTGCAGATCTGCATGAATGTCATGATATCGCCGTCGTTAACAGGTAATTCTTCTATGACTCCAGCAGACAGGCGCAGGCAGGAGGCGGTCACCTGATTACTGAACAACCTTCTGACTGACTTCAGCGTGTCAATCACAGGCTCCACGTCATGCGTCAGCATAAGTACAGTCCGGTTCTTCAGGCATTCACCACTTGCACGTCTGAACAGCATTTCAAGAATGGCAAACTTCTTGTTTTTATCAAAAGAAGATATGGGATCATCAAGGATAATCAGTCCCGGGTTTTTTGACAGGCATTCATACATGAATAACACAATCGCAAAGGCGTTCCGTTCTCCATAGCTGAGATGCTGGCTACCGCCGCTGACGTACCCGTCAAAATCTATGTGTCGTAGCCTGAGTTTTCTCTGCTCTCCCTCGCCGGCTATATCCACCCTGTATTTATAGCCTGCATAAGTGAGGAAATTATTGATGTTTGTTTTGTGCTGTGCGATCAGCCGGATCATGCTGTCCCGGTGCCGGTTAATTTTTCCCTGCAGCGGTCCGGCAAGGTTTATCAGGTCCATAAGGGCCGCGTTCAGTCTGTCGGTGATCCCCTGCATGAGTTCGGATTGCAGATCAGGGAAGAACTGCAGGTCAATCAACCTGGCAGTGAGCACCTCCCGAACGTTCTGCTGTTCCTGCAGGCTGAAAACATTCAGGCCTCTCAGCGCAGTGAGTTTCTCTGTCAGCGTATCGGTCTGGCGTTTCAACGCCACTAGGTACTCGATATGTTCGGCTTCCGGACCGTTCTGAAGCATAGTAATGGCCAGAAGGCGTTCTCTGGCGCTCTCCGTCAGGTAATTACCGAGGTTTTCCACCAGTCTGATGATAGCGGTCAGGTTTTTAATGGTGGATTTATCGTATTCCTCTCTGACTTGGCGAATTTGTGCTTCCTTTCCCGTGATATCACCGGTACAGAACGGACAGCAGCCATCCGAAAGGGGCGAAAACTCGAGTCCCTTTGTCTGCCAGTCAATCCATTCCACGCGGCGTTCACTGCGGATGTAGGGTTGATAGTTCTCAAGACCAGCCGGAATGTGGTGTATTTTATTTCCGCCTGACAGACCTCTCATGCCGGTTGAAGAACGTGAAATCCCGGAACTGGTTGATCTGAAAGCATTACTGAGTTCCTGTAGATGGTCTATCAGAGAGTTCAGCTCAGTGTGATCCGTGAAAACAGCCCGGATCTTTTGCGTCATTTCTTCTATTTCACGCTCTCTTTCCGCATGGGCTTGATTGCGGATAAGAATATTAAAGCTATCACTGATGAGCTCGTCCGGTTGGAACGTAAACTGACTGACGTACTCCTCGTTGAAGCACATCACGTCCCCAATCCCGTCAGCACCGATGACAATGGGCCCGGTGCTATCGGGGTTTTCTCCGCGCAGCCGGAAGGGCATCAGTGCCTGTAGTCCCTGAATGTCGTCCCGCGCCGCACAGCTTATGGCCCGTGACAGCGTACTTTTTCCAGTACCATTTGGCGCAAACTTAATGTTCAGTTTATCGGCAGTGAGGGTGATATGTGCTCGTACGATGTTATTGCAGTGGCGTATTTCAATGTCCATTTATCTGTCCTTTGCCAGTTATTCCGGGGGGATTCATATCCTTCCGCAAAATGTGCCCGCATGCTGTGATGCAGATACATAATACATTTCGTTTATACCATTGCTTACACCTCTCCGAGGTGTTCATATCAGAAACAAAGATTAGGTCGATCCGACTTAGCCGGAAACTGGATCTGCGCGGCAGAAAAGACGCAAATGATATGATAATTAAGAAATATATATAAAATCATATCAGATATGGTTTTCATCATTGATGATAAAACAATATCTGATATTATCAGAAATCATGAGCACACAAATCATGCAGGATATTATTTTTACCTGTCAGTACATTATCAGATGGAGCGTGCAGGATGGATGAAGAAAGGGTGTTTTCACTCAGCTATGAACAACTGACCCGGTTTGCGGAAAAACGCATCCGGGAATGCAATCTGGACAGCCAGGGCGCGATTTATCTCTGCGAGTCAGCCAAAGCCGGAGCCGTGCTGATCTTCTGGCATGAACTGGCCATAAATGGCTATGCCTCAATGAATGCCATAAAGAGACAGGAGCTCATTGACGCCGACTTTCAGCGCCTCAGAAACCTCATCTGGCCGGAGGATGACAGGTAATGACCCAGAGCCGCCGACCGTCGCCACTGCAGCGGAGAGTGCTGATTGTGCTGGCTGCGCTTGATGAAAAACGGCCGGGCCCCGTGCTGACGCGGGACCTGGAACGGGTGCTGGAGCGAAGCGGGGAAGCCCCGGTCTACGGGCCAAACCTGCGCGCCTCCTGCCGTCGTCTGGAGGATGCCGGCTGGCTGCGTACCCTGCGCGCCCCGAATCTGCAGCTGGCTGTCGAGCTGACGGACGCCGGCCGGGCCGTGGCACAGCCTCTGCTGCTGGCAGAACAGGACCGCCTCCGGGCAGAACAGCGTGCGGCAGAAGTCGTCGTACTGCCGCTGGTCCCGGCAGCAGGTCTGCCCGCAGACGGCACTTCTGCCACTGATCTGGCGGTGCAGCTGAACGGCATAACGTATCAGGCCTGCCGTGGGGATTTTGTGGTACGTCTCGACGGCAGCACCTGTCTGCAGTTATGGAATAAAGAAGGCAGGGTGGTACGCCTGGAGGGCGATCCGCTGGAAGTGGCGCAGTGGCTGCAGGCCTGTCACGATGCCGGAATGGAGGTTCGTGTACAGGTTAATGAAAGCGTCACCCCGTAAAAACATACCAGCACGGTTTACACATCATCCCATGGTGGCAGCTGGTTAACTTTCCTGCGCCACCAGTGGATAGGAGATATGATCAGTCATAACATTAAGTCTAAAATTACAGACATCTCAAAAAGTCTGTAGCATAAAAGAGGCCTGATGTAGAATACTGTGCCAAATAGAATATTAAAAGGATTTGATATATCCCCTGTTCACAGTTATATGTTTCTGAATTACATGGTGAATCCCCCCAACATAATGCTAGGATTTGAAAATGGCAGAAAAAAATAAAAAAACCATTACTGGTCAAGTCTTGAACTCCATTAAAATTAACAAACTAAAATGTATAAATGGATTAAACGAGATTATTTTTAAACCTCATGCGTTAACCGCAATTTTAGGTCCAAATGGAAGCGGAAAATCAACAATACTCCATGCTATAGCAAGCATATACATGCCTGAAGAAGGTTTCCCCGGTGAAGACCATCGGTTAATGCATTTTTTTCCACGCAGCCCACATGCTGAATGGAACGGCAGTGACTTCATTGTAAATTTAACTTATCGTAAAGATGGGGTAATGATTGAAAATGAATTGAAAAATTATGGAAAAGCAGATATTCGAGGCTCACGATGGATTCAGATTTATGCTCGTCGTCCTTTAAGAGAAGTTTACTATCTTGGCATTGATAAATGTGTTCCTATAATAGAATCAGAAAAAAAGAATAATATTCAGTATGAAACCAGCAGTGTCAGTAATGATTTAATAACAAACATTCTTCATTACGCCTCCTATATACTTAATAAACCATACACAAGTTTCAATCAGCATCAACAACCCAATGGAAAAATATTGATTGGAGTTGAGTCAGGGGGACTGGCCTACTCATCATTGAGTATGAGCGCAGGAGAGCAAAAGATATTTTTAATTCTGGAAACAATATTGAAAGCGGACAAGAACGCCTTAATATTAATTGATGAATTAGATTTATTGTTGCATGACGAAGCATTGAAAAAGTTAATAGAAGTCATATCATCTCATGCCAAAGATAAAAACAAACAAATCATCTTTACTACCCATAGAGAAATGATAACCACTTTATCAGACAAGATAAATATAAGACACGTCGTAAACATTCAAGGCCGTAGTTATTCATTTGAAGAAACAAAACCTGATGCTATAAACAGATTAACAGGTGAATCAACGACGCCTATTGAAATATATGTAGAAGATGACTTAGCTGTTGCCATAATAAATAAAATATGTTCTTCACTTAAGGCCAGCAAATATGTAAAAATATTTAAATTTGGCGCAGCTTCAAACGCATTCACTCTACTTGCCAGTACCCTTATTCGTGGTGACAATCTATCTGGTAAACTTTATATTCTTGATGGCGATAAATATTCCACAGAAAATGAAAAGAAAACTGCTCGTGATAAAGTTTTCACCGGCACAGAATCACGAACTTATGAGTTAAAAGCGGCAGCGGAAGGAAAAGTAAAACAATTTAATCTCCCAAATGGGGTTAAGCCTGAACAATACATTCATTATCTTATTACAAATGTCCCACTGGACGGATTGGGTGGCGAATATTTAGAAATAATCGAAGCAGCAAGGGATATCAGAGTTGAACTTGATGCTCATAATTATATCTCGAATATTTTAACTAAATTGGGCATTGATCGTCCGTCCGGGTTAACACGAGTGATGGATCTGGCCTCCAGGCATCCCGAATGACATCAGTATGTGAGTGAAGTCACTGACTGGTTACAGCCCGTAGTTTCTGATTTAATGGAACGATTACCTGAGAATGATACAGTAGATATAACTTAAAATATCCAACCATCCCGAATGAGCAAATACAAAAACTCATTTGGGATAATAATTAATATAATTATGCTGGCTCATTTCATGCCTGTCAAAAAAAAACAAATTTTGCTCTGTTGTTTTCTTAACGAAGATATTATGTTAATCGTGAAAATATGATATATATTATTATATAAGAACACATCGTAGAGGTTTTTATGGGGAAATATCAGGAAGAAAAGAAAACACCCATCATTATGGTGAAAAAACGTCGCACTCTTTTACCCCCTTCCTTATCTGAAAAAACAGGTGTTATCGCACGTTCAGAGACAGAAAAGATGGAAGAATCAGTCTCTGAGGGGATCAGTTCGCCTGCCGTCGATACTCATACCCCTGATGCTCCTGCCTGTAAGAAAAAAAAGAAAAGACGCCGTTTTCCACGCCAGCCTCATTGGACTCATGAATTTACTCACGATTGCGTGGAAAAAGTGAAGTCTCTGTTTCCCCATCTTCGCGCAGAAGGCGGAGGATTTCTTCCACTGAAAATTGGCATAACCAATGATTTTGCCGCATTCCTGACAGAACACCCTGAGACAGAACTGACACTGGATGAATGGTCCTGTGCAATATCCTGCATCACCACCCGACAGGTATATCTGCAGCGTACTGCTGTCGCAGGTATCCCTCGTTATGGACTGGATGGACTACCAGCAGGTCAGGTATCAGAATGCGATGCGCTGAATGCCAGACGCTGGCTGGCAGTAAGGGAACAACAGAAGCTAAAGATGAAAACCATGCAGGAACAGTCCGCGTCAACCGAAAAAACTGAACGGTAATTTCATCGCGATAACAGCAGGTTACAAACACAATAATATTCATTGTGAAGTATTCCTTTCAGATCAGCTTATATGTTTTTTGCAGGCTGCTGGTAGAACAGTTGCTTTTACTTGTGGTCAGTAAGCAGAGATATTCCGACATGGGCATTCTTCAGGCTATAGCCTTACAGGATCAATCACCACCTCCCTAGGAGGTGGTTTAGGGATAACACCTAGATTCTACGTCAGTACTTCAAAAAGCATAATCAAAGCCTTGATAAATATGCATTCCTTCGAAATTCAGCTTTCACCCATTGGGTGAAAGAAAAGTGCTCAAAAAT
>NZ_JBJQMC010000039.1:0-15703 GCF_046486085.1 Escherichia sp. WS568 | reverse complement strand
CGCACCACCCCGTCAGTAGCTGAACAGGAGGGACAGCTGATAGAAACAGAAGCCACTGGAGCACCTCAAAAACACCATCATACACTAAATCAGTAAGTTGGCAGCATCACCGATCCCTTCATTTAGTGACTGCCCCTGGGTTTTTCATGCTCTCCTGCGTCCTAGAGAACTTGCCAATAACCTACATTATTTTTGCTTTGCCATTACCAATCGTCCTGAACAAGTTCATTTTAAAGCCAAAGCGCTGCCCAACTTTTATCCTCAATACCACATCGTCAGCAGGAAATAACCTAATCCCTGTGTTGGGATCTTATAATCGCTAATGATAATTATTTACATTTTATAGCTTCTGCTATAAAACATAGTAGTTGCTATGTTTATTCTAATTTTGCTCACTATAGGTACTAAATCATGCTCTCAATAAAAAAAGTAACCATGCTCTTGGGGTGCCTAGTCCTCACCTGCTCGATAGCATTTCAGGCGAGTGCAGCTGAAAAATTCAAGGTCATTACAACTTTTACCATCATCGCAGATATGGCCAAAAACGTGGCTGGAGATGCTGCAGAAGTCTCATCCATAACCAAGCCTGGTGCAGAAATTCATGAGTATCAGCCTACCCCTGGCGATATTAAACGTGCGCAGGGGGCACAACTGATTCTCGCCAATGGTATGAATCTGGAATTGTGGTTCCAACGCTTTTACCAGCATCTCAATGGGGTTCCAGAAGTAATTGTCTCTTCGGGTGTGACGCCAGTAGGGATCACCGAAGGGCCCTATGAGGGCAAACCTAACCCCCATGCCTGGATGTCGCCAGATAATGCTCTGATTTACGTCGATAATATTCGTGATGCGTTTATAAAATACGATCCGGCAAATGCACAAACCTACCAACGTAATGCCGATACTTATAAAGCCAAGATTACCCAAACCCTTGCCCCCCTGCGTAAGCAGATTGCGGAACTCCCTGAGAATCAGCGATGGATGGTCACCAGTGAAGGGGCTTTTTCTTATCTCGCACGCGATTTGGGGCTAAAAGAGCTTTATCTGTGGCCGATTAATGCCGATCAACAAGGAACACCGCAGCAGGTACGTAAGGTTGTTGATATAGTTAAGAAAAATCATATCCCGGCAGTCTTTAGCGAGAGTACGATTTCCGATAAACCAGCGCGTCAGGTTGCGCGTGAAACCGGCGCGCACTACGGTGGTGTGCTCTATGTCGATTCCCTGAGCACAGAAAACGGCCCGGTACCTACGTATATCGACCTTCTGAAGGTTACTACCAGTACGCTGGTACAGGGAATTAAAGCCGGAAAAAGGGAGAAATAATGATGCAATCTGCAGGCATTGTCGTTAATGATGTTACTGTCACCTGGCGTAACGGGCACACAGCACTGCGCGATGCATCCTTCACAGTACCAGGCGGATCTATTGCCGCTCTGGTTGGGGTAAACGGTTCCGGAAAATCGACGTTGTTTAAAGCGATTATGGGATTTGTGCGTCTGACCAGCGGGAAGATATCTGTTCTGGGTATTCCCACACGACAGGCGCTACAGAAAAACCTGGTTGCCTACGTCCCTCAGTCAGAAGAGGTTGACTGGTCATTTCCTGTACTGGTGGAAGATGTGGTGATGATGGGCCGCTATGGGCATATGGGTATGTTGCGTATCGCCAAAAAGAGGGATCGTCAGATTGTCACCGATGCGCTGGAACGTGTCGATATGGTGGATTTTCGCCATCGACAAATCGGCGAGCTTTCCGGTGGACAAAAGAAACGCGTCTTTCTGGCGAGAGCGATTGCACAGCAGGGTGATGTGATCCTGCTGGATGAACCTTTTACCGGCGTTGATGTGAAAACCGAAGCGAAAATCATCAGCCTGTTGAGGGAGTTACGCGCGGAAGGCAAAACGATGCTTGTCTCAACGCACAATCTCGGATCCGTCACGACATTTTGCGATTATACGGTCATGGTCAAAGGCACCGTCCTGGCAAGCGGGCCGACAGACACCACTTTTACAGCCGAGAACCTGGAGCTGGCTTTTAGCGGCGTACTGCGCCATGTCACACTTAACGGCTCGGAAGAAAGCATTATTACTGACGATGAACGCCCTTTTGTGGCACATCGACCGTCAGCGGTGCAGAGGGAAGAAAGATGAACGTGCTACTGGAACCCTTCAGCTATGAATATATGCTCAATGCGATGTGGGTCTCGGCGATGGTCGGCGGTCTCTGCGCTTTCCTGTCATGCTATCTGATGCTAAAAGGCTGGTCGCTGATTGGCGATGCGCTGTCGCACTCTATTGTCCCGGGTGTTGCGGGGGCATATATGCTGGGGCTTCCGTTTTCTCTGGGAGCCTTCTTTTCCGGCGGACTGGCAGCGGGCAGCATGCTGTTTCTTAACCAACTCACTCGCTTAAAAGAAGATGCCATCATCGGCCTGATCTTCTCGTCCTTTTTTGGCCTGGGGCTGTTTATGGTGTCATTGAACCCGACATCCGTGAACATTCAGACCATCGTCCTGGGCAATATTCTGGCAATCGATCCGGCGGATATCCTGCAACTCACTATCATTGGCATTCTCTCGATCATCGTGCTTTTTTTCAAATGGAAAGATCTTATGGTGACCTTTTTCGACGAGAATCACGCCCGTGCTATTGGATTGCATCCGGGCAGATTAAAAATCCTCTTCTTCACCCTGCTGTCGGTTTCGACCGTTGCGGCGCTGCAAACGGTTGGTGCCTTTCTGGTGATCTGTCTGGTGGTGACTCCCGGTGCAACAGCATGGTTGTTAACCGATCGTTTTCCCCGCCTGCTCATGATTGCTGTAACTATTGGCAGTGTGACCAGTTTCCTCGGCGCGTGGGTCAGTTACTTTCTGGACGGCGCGACAGGTGGAATCATCGTGGTGGCGCAGACACTGCTGTTTCTTTTAGCATTTGTCTTTGCGCCCACCCATGGGCTTTTGGCAAATCGTCGGCGTGCGCATAAAGCGCTGGAGGATCGCTCATGATGGCATTATTACTGGAGCCACTGCAGTTCACCTTTATGAGTCACGCACTGCTGATTTCACTGGTAGTTTCCATACCCTGTGCGCTGCTGTCGGTCTTTCTGGTCCTGAAAAGTTGGGCACTGATGGGTGACGCGATGAGTCATGCGGTTTTTCCTGGCATCGTGCTTGCCTGGATTCTGGGGTTACCTCTGGCTACAGGGGCATTCGTCGCCGGAGTATTCTGTGCGGTGGCGACGGGATACCTGAAAGACAACAGCCGAATCAAGCAAGATACAGTGATGGGGATTGTTTTTTCTGGCATGTTTGCCGCAGGTCTGATCTTGTATATTGCAGTCAAACCAGACGTACATCTTGATCATATTCTTTTCGGCGACATGCTCGGGATAACCATCGGCGATATAATCCAGACGGTGATTATTGCCGGACTGGTTACACTTGTTATTAGCGTAAAATGGCGGGATTTTTTGCTGTTCAGCTTTGATTATCAACAGGCGCAGGCAAGCGGTTTGCATACGAGATGGCTGCATTATGGGCTGCTGTGCATGGTCTCCCTGACCATTGTGGCGACGCTGAAAGCGGTAGGTATCATTCTCTCTATTTCTCTTCTCATTGCGCCTGGTGCCATTGCGGTACTCCTGACACAACGCTTTCATATTGCGCTCCTGCTGGCGACTGGCATATCGATATTGGTCTCAATGACTGGTGTCTGGCTGTCCTTTTTTATCGACAGCGCGCCAGCTCCGACAATTGTTGTCTTATTCGCGGTCATGTTCATCATGACGTTTACCGTTACCAGCATCAACGCACGCACAAAGGAAAATGCCGAACCACGGGATTTGTTATCATCCGATTAGCAGAACACTCGGCCAGCAACATCCGCTTATTGGCGATGCGCTTGAACGAATAATGCACAGACTTATGATTCTGATAAGTTTTGTTGCCAGAGAGTTGCTGCGGACTGGATAGCAAGTAATGTCGATTCTCAGGGGTAGCAAACAGCGCAGTAAAATGAGGGAAGTAGTGGCAAAACATAGAGAAAATTGGGGGGCGAGGGCCAGTGATGTAAAAAACCACGCTAAGAGTTTAATTAATTGTTTGTATTGAAGTTTAATGATCTTAACTCACCCTTAAGAATATCTTCCGGTAACGAAGACGTATAATGCCCCAGCATATTTATATGGCTATGTATCAGCAGCGATAATCTTGCCGGATGCTACTCCTCAGGAGTTTCTCCCGATTTGCGAAGATGTGACAACGCCTCCTGCATGTAAAGTGTGTTTCACAGCACAACCGCATTGGTCACCAGCCCCAGAGCACCTAGTTGATCTTCCTGCCCTTAACGGTAGCTGAAGATGACTGGGCTGGATGGAAAATCCTGCATGGTGCATTGGGAGAGCAGATAGAATTGGTTGGCGACGATCTGTTTGTGACCAACGTAAAGTATATTCAGCGCGGCATTGACGAAAACCTTGCCAATTCAGCATTGATTAAACTCAACCAGATTGGTTCCCTGAGTGAAACCTTTGATGCGGTACAACTTTGCCATGACAACAACTGGGGCACCTTTATCTCACACCGCAGTGGTGAGACAGTGGACAGCTTTATCGCCGATATGACAGTTGCAATGCGCGCAGGTCATCTCAAAACGGGAGCTCCATGCCGGGGTGAGCGTATTGAAAAATATAACCAGCTTATGAGAATTGAGGATGAACTGGGTTCATCGGCGCAATTTGCTGGAAAGTCTGCCTTTAAATGACATTATTGTGCCAATCCCCCAGGCTTACACGTCGGGGTTATTCTGGAGGAATGATGAAAGCTCACGTTTTTGTTATTTCTATGCTTACTGGCATTGTCGTCACCTATGCCGTGTTACTTCTTGGTTGCTTGTTCATCGATAAAACGCTCCCCACTGTAGATGTTGTCATTCTGTCACTTGTCGTGGGGGCTTCTGCTCAGCAATTGTCGAGGGTATTAATGTCAATAAATAGAACCTTCCCTTATCTTGCATGTAGTCAAAGGATATAAATTAACAATATCAGTCAAATGAGAACATATTCTGATATTGTTACGATAAAAAATTATTTTATGAGGGGTACATGATTAAATCACTTTTTGCCGTCATTATCGGCGGTTCTGTTGGATGTACTCTGCGCTGGTTACTGTCCACACGCTTTAACAGTCTTTTTCCAAATCTACCTCCAGGTACACTGGTGGTGAACCTCCTTGCCGGGTTAATTATTGGTACTGCGTTGGCGTACTTTTTACGACAACCACACCTTGATCCTTTTTGGAAATTAATGATAACAACGGGACTTTGTGGAGGTCTGAGTACTTTCTCTACATTTTCTGTTGAAGTATTCGCATTACTCCAGGCGGGAAATTATATATGGGCTTTGACGTCTGTACTTGTTCACGTCATTGGCTCCCTCATCATGACAGCTTTAGGCTTTTTTATCATAACCATACTTTTCGCATGAGAATTCATTAACGTTACAGGTTTATCAACTAATGTGACGCTTAGGATAGAATTTCGCTCCATGGTATGCGTTTGCAGTCATTACAGTCTCCATGACGACTGTAATGACTGCAAACGCATTACCTGACATATCAGTATAAACAATGAATTAACCTCTTGGCGTATTTTTTACATCACTGGCCCTCACCCCCCAAAATTCTCTCTGAAAAATTGTTGCGGTTAACGTTGCCAATGTATCCACCCATTTCAGAAGACGATCTGGCATCCTGGTGGCATGCTGCGATGTGCTTCAGGTGAGTGCACTGGGCGGTCAGCACAGGCGGTTTCGACAGCGAAATTGCACAGGACGTTATGCCGGCTGTGAGTACAACATCATAGCCTTACTTGATTGTACGGTAATGCCAAATACATGCAGACACTATGGTAAATAATACAGCGGCAAATAATGCCGTCACAATCAGCGCGATTGAGACACCTGTTTTCGACGCCAGTGGCACCAACAATGCGCACAGCCCATAGCCAAGTGTGTGACTGGCCGCAAGCCAGCCCGCGCCTGCGCCGTCGGCCAGCTTATCATTCAGTAAAAGTTGATAAGCGGGTGTTGCCAGAGCGGCCCCAAATGACAGCACTGCACAGCCCAGGTAAAACAACCATAGCTGTTCAGTGAGCATGATAGCCAGACCACTACTCATCAACACCCCGGCACTCAGGAGCAGAGCCACTGGAGTCAGGCGCTGTGGACGGAGTACCACGAACTGCGCGATAAGCGCAGCTATTGCGGACAGCCCCAACAACCACGCCACCTGTTGGCTAATAGTGGTGGTATCAGTATCGAACTGGCGAGTAAGGGCTGGCGAAAGTCCAAGCTGCATCATGCTCATTGCCGCAGCCAGTAACATTGCGCAAAGCAGATAAGGCAGGCAATCCCGCTTCAGGCTGACGCTCTTGCGCTCCGGTGTGGGCTGTGGTGGTGTGCCGGGCAACCGCAGAAGCATCACCACAGCCCACACCGGAGCTGCCATCAGCATCCACACTGGCGCCAGAGGGTGAATGACCAACATTGCCGCCGCGCACAGCGGCCCGAATAGCCTGCCGCAGCTCAGGCCGGAGCTGATGGTTGCCAGAGCGGCCATGCGATTCCCTTCTCCCGCTCTCTGCAATGCCCAGACCTGACAGGCTGGCACCATTGCTGACACGGTCAGACCGTAGACGATCCGGGCGATGATTAATATTCCCAACCCCACCGCTGTTGTTACGGCACCGGTAGCCATCAGCACGCTTCCCAGCCCAAGCAGGGTAAAGCTTACGCCATATCCTCCCAGAGCCCACAGCACCACAGTCTTACTGCCAGTAAGGGAAATTTGCTTTCCCCACCATGGGGAAGATGGCAGAAACAGCATTGAGCCCAGCATCAGCAGGGCAGCCCATACAGACAGACTCAGATTTGTCTGTATGACCAGAACAGGGAGTACAACCAGCAGACCGTTCTGTCCGATACCGAGAAGACCGGCACTGAACGCCAGTGGCCAGCAGGACAGGGTTTTTTGGGGCGTATCTTCGATCTTAGATGACATTGTAATGTTTCAACACCATGTATTAATTGTGTTTATTTGTAAAATTAATTTTTCTGACAATAACATTTCTCATTGATAATGAGAATCATTATTGACATAATTGTTATTATTTTACTGTGTAGGAGCTGTTTGATTATGATCCTGCCCTCTGAAAAATCCGCCACAGATGTGGCTGCGCAGTGCTTCCTGAATGCCTTGATTCGTGAAACCAAAGACTGGCAACTGGCGGAATACCCGCCAGACGAATTGATTATCCCGCTGGACGAACAGAAGTCGCTCCATTTCAGAGTGGCTTATTTCTCCCCAACCCAGCATCACCGCTTTGCATTTCCTGCTCATCTGGTCACGGCATCAGGCAGTTATCCTGTCGACTTTACCACTCTCTCCCGGCTTATTATTGATAAGCTCCGGCATCAACTTTTTCTGCCAGTTCCCCTCTGCGAAACTTTCCACCAACGCGTGCTGGAAAGCTACGCCCATACGCAACAGACAATTGATGCCCGCCATGACTGGGCCATCCTGCGTGAAAAAGCGTTGAATTTTGGCGAGGCTGAGCAGGCACTGCTGACAGGACACGCTTTCCACCCTGCACCTAAGTCTCATGAACCGTTTAACCGCCAGGAAGCTGAACGATACCTGCCTGACATGGCACCTCACTTCCCGCTGCGGTGGTTTTCGGTGGATAAAACGCAAATCGCTGGTGAAAGTCTGCATCTTAACCTTCAACAGCGGTTGACGCGATTTGCCGCAGAAAATGCGCCCCAGTTACTCAACGAATTAAGTGACAATCAATGGCTGTTCCCGCTGCACCCGTGGCAGGGAGAATATCTTTTGCAGCAAGTGTGGTGCCAGGCACTTTTTGCTAAAGGACTTATCAGAGACTTAGGCGAGGCCGGCACGTCGTGGCTGCCGACCACCTCTTCCCGCTCCCTCTACTGTGCTACCAGCCGCGATATGATCAAGTTCTCCCTGAGCGTTCGGCTGACCAACTCCGTCCGTACTCTGTCTGTGAAAGAGGTGGAGCGAGGAATGCGCCTGGCACGTCTGGCGCAAACCGACGGCTGGCAGATGCTACAGGCCCGCTTCCCTACTTTCCGGGTAATGCAGGAGGACGGCTGGGCCGGGCTGCGCGATCTTAACGGCAACATCATGCAGGAAAGTTTGTTTTCCCTGCGTGAAAACCTGCTGCTGGAGCAGCCGCAAAGCCAGACCAACGTTCTGGTTTCCCTGACTCAGGCCGCACCGGATGGCGGTGATTCGCTGCTGGTTTCGGCGGTAAAACGCCTGAGCGATCGCCTCGGTATCACTGTGCAACAGGCCGCCCACGCATGGGTCGATGCTTACTGTCAGCAGGTGCTGAAGCCTCTGTTTACGGCTGAAGCGGATTACGGCCTGGTGCTGCTGGCGCATCAGCAAAATATTCTTGTGCAGATGCTTGGGGATCTGCCGGTCGGATTTATTTACCGTGACTGCCAGGGCAGCGCGTTTATGCCTCACGCGACAGAGTGGCTCGATACCATTGACGAGGCGCAGGCGGAAAATATTTTCACCCGTGAGCAGTTGCTGCGCTATTTCCCTTATTACCTGCTGGTTAACTCCACTTTTGCCGTAACTGCTGCGCTGGGTGCTGCCGGGCTGGACAGCGAAGCGAATCTGATGGCTCGTGTACGAACATTGCTGGCTGAAGTGCGTGACCAGGTGACTCATAAAACCTGTCTCAACTATGTTCTGGAAAGTCCGTACTGGAACGTAAAAGGTAACTTTTTCTGTTATCTGAACGATCATAACGAGAACACCATCGTTGACCCTTCGGTGATCTATTTTGATTTCGCTAACCCGCTGCAGGCTCAGGAGGTCTGAATGTCTGGGGCAAACATTGTTCACAGCGGATATGGACTGCGCTGTGAAAAACTCGACAAGCCTCTGAATCTTGGCTGGGGGCTGGACAATAGCGCGGTGTTGCACTGGCCCGGGGAGCTGCCAACAGGGTGGCTGTGCGACGCGCTGGATCAGATATTTATCGCCGCACCACAACTTTCAGCAGTGGTTCTTCCCTGGTCCGAATGGTGTGAGGAGCCACAGGCGCTGACGCTTTTCGGACAGGTACAAAGCGACATTATCCATCGTTCCGCTTTCTGGCAGTTACCGTTATGGCTGAGTTCTCCGGCAAACCGGGCCTCCGGTAAAATGGTTTTTGATGCAGAGCGTGAGATTTATTTCCCGCAGCGCCCCCCCCGTCCGCAGGGTGAAGTTTATCGTCGTTACGATCCACGCATTCGCAGGATGCTGAGTTTCCGCATTGCCGATCCCGTTTCTGATGCAGAACGTTTCACTCGCTGGATGAACGATCCGCGCGTTGAGTATTTCTGGGAGCAAAGTGGCTCACTGGAGGTACAGATCGCCTATCTGGAACGCCAGCTCACCAGTAAACATGCATTCCCGCTGATTGGTTGTTTCGACGATCGGCCGTTCAGTTATTTCGAAATCTACTGGGCGGCGGAAGACCGCATTGGTCGCCACTATTCGTGGCAGCCCTTTGACCGTGGCCTGCATCTGCTGGTTGGTGAACAGCAATGGCGCGGAGCCCACTATGTGCAAAGCTGGCTGCGCGGGGTGACACATTACCTGCTGCTGAATGAGCCACGTACGCAGCGCACAGTACTGGAGCCACGCACCGATAACCAGCGCCTGTTCCGCCATCTTGAGCCTGCGGGATACCGGACAATTAAAGAGTTCGACTTCCCACATAAACGCTCGCGCATGGTGATGGCGGATCGTCATCACTTCTTCACGGAGGTCGGTCTGTAATGAATCACAAAGACTGGGATTTGGTCAACCGCCGCCTGGTGGCAAAAATGTTGTCTGAGCTGGAGTATGAGCAGGTTTTCCACGCGGAATCTCAGGGCGATGACCGCTACTGCATTAACCTGCCGGGAGCACAATGGCGCTTCATCGCTGAACGTGGTATCTGGGGCTGGCTCTGGATTGATGCTCAAACTCTGCGCTGCGCGGACGAGCCAGTACTGGCTCAGACGCTGCTGATGCAGCTAAAGCAGGTACTGTCAATGAGCGATGCAACCGTTGCTGAGCATATGCAGGATTTGTATGCCACGCTGCTGGGCGACCTGCAACTACTGAAAGCCCGTCGCGGGCTGAGCGCCAGTGACCTGATTAATCTTAATGCCGACCGCCTGCAATGCCTGCTGAGCGGTCATCCTAAATTCGTTTTTAATAAAGGTCGCCGTGGCTGGGGTAAAGAGGCGCTGGAACGATATGCGCCAGAGTATGCCAACACCTTCAGACTGCACTGGCTGGCGGTAAAACGTGAACATATGATCTGGCGCTGTGATAACGAGATGGATATTCATCAGTTGTTGACGGCCGCAATGGATCCGCAGGAGTTTGCCCGCTTCAGTCAGGTCTGGCAGGAAAACGGACTGGATCATAACTGGCTGCCGCTGCCGGTACATCCGTGGCAGTGGCAGCAAAAAATCGCTACCGACTTCATCGCTGATTTTGCCGAAGGCAGGATGGTGTCTCTCGGCGAGTTTGGCGACCAGTGGCTCGCCCAGCAGTCGCTGCGTACCCTGACCAACGCCAGTCGCCGGGGCGGGCTGGATATCAAGCTGCCGCTGACCATCTACAACACCTCATGCTACCGGGGGATCCCTGGCAGATACATCGCTGCCGGACCACTGGCTTCACGCTGGCTACAACAGGTTTTTGCGACCGACGCCACCCTAGTGCAAAGCGGCGCAGTGATACTTGGTGAACCGGCTGCAGGCTATGTCTCCCATGAAGGCTATGCCGCGCTTGCCCGGGCTCCCTATCGCTACCAGGAAATGCTTGGTGTTATCTGGCGGGAGAATCCGTGCCGCTGGCTGAAACCGGATGAAAGTCCGGTTCTGATGGCAACACTGATGGAGTGCGACGAAAACAATCAGCCGCTGGCAGGCGCATATATAGACCGCTCCGGGCTGGACGCTGAAACCTGGCTTACGCAACTGTTCCGGGTGGTCGTGGTTCCTCTGTATCACCTGCTTTGCCGCTACGGTGTCGCGCTTATTGCACATGGACAAAATATAACTCTCGCCATGAAAGAGGGGGTTCCACAGCGTGTTCTGCTGAAAGACTTCCAGGGCGATATGCGACTGGTGAAAGAAGAGTTCCCCGAAATGGACTCTTTGCCTCAGGAGGTTCGTGATGTTACATCCCGCCTGAGTGCGGACTACTTAATCCATGATTTGCAGACGGGTCACTTCGTGACAGTACTGCGTTTTATTTCGCCACTGATGGTTCGTCTTGGCGTACCTGAAAGGCGATTTTATCAACTGCTGGCAGCAGTGTTGAGTGATTACATGAAAAAACATCCACAAATGTCAGAGCGTTTTGCGCTTTTCTCACTTTTCAGGCCACAAATCATTCGCGTGGTGCTGAACCCGGTAAAACTGACCTGGCCTGATCTGGATGGCGGCAGCCGCATGCTGCCGAATTACCTTGAGGATCTGCAAAATCCGCTGTGGCTGGTAACTCAGGAATATGAATCATGAAAAAAAGTGTCGATTTTATTGGTGTAGGGACAGGGCCATTTAATCTCAGCATTGCTGCGTTGTCACATCAGATCGAAGAACTGGACTGTCTCTTCTTTGATGAACATCCTCATTTTTCCTGGCATCCGGGTATGCTGGTACCGGATTGTCATATGCAGACCGTCTTTCTGAAAGATCTGGTCAGTGCTGTTGCACCTACAAATCCCTACAGTTTTGTTAACTATCTGGTGAAGCACAAAAAGTTCTATCGCTTCCTTACAAGCAGACTACGTACAGTATCCCGTGAAGAGTTTTCTGACTACCTCCGCTGGGCTGCTGAAGATATGAATAACCTGTATTTCAGTCATACCGTTGAAAACATTGATTTCGATAAAAAACGTCGATTGTTTCTGGTGCAAACCAGCCAGGGAGAATATTTTGCCCGCAATATCTGCCTTGGTACAGGAAAACAACCTTATTTACCACCCTGTGTGAAGCATATGACACAATCCTGTTTCCATGCCAGTGAAATGAATCTTCGTCGGCCGGACCTTAGTGGAAAACGGATAACCGTGGTTGGTGGAGGACAGAGTGGTGCAGACCTGTTCCTTAATGCATTACGCGGGGAATGGGGAGAAGCGGCGGAAATAAACTGGGTCTCCCGGCGTAATAATTTTAACGCACTGGATGAGGCTGCTTTTGCTGATGAGTATTTTACACCTGAATATATTTCAGGCTTCTCCGGACTGGAGGAAGATATTCGCCATCAGTTACTGGATGAGCAGAAAATGACATCGGATGGCATCACTGCCGATTCTTTACTGACCATTTATCGTGAGTTGTACCACCGTTTTGAAGTTCTGAGAAAACCAAGAAATATCCGTCTGCTACCCAGCCGCTCGGTAACAACTCTGGAAAGTAGTGGTCCTGGCTGGAAGTTGCTGATGGAGCATCATCTGGATCAGGGCAGGGAGAGCCTGGAAAGTGATGTGGTGATTTTCGCCACAGGTTACCGTTCTGCGTTGCCACAAATACTTCCCTCACTGATGCCCCTGATCACCATGCACGATAAGAACACCTTTAAAGTGCGTGATGACTTCACTCTGGAATGGAGTGGCCCGAAAGAGAACAACATCTTCGTGGTCAACGCCAGTATGCAAACCCATGGCATCGCCGAACCCCAGCTCAGCCTGATGGCATGGAGATCTGCACGTATTCTTAATCGCGTAATGGGACGTGATTTATTCGATCTCAGTATGCCGCCCGCCCTGATTCAGTGGCGCAGCGGCACCTAGGGAAAACGCAGCCGGAGGCTGCTTCTTTAACTCGCTACACAGCATCTTTGGGCTGATTTTTTCCGCCCGTATGGAGGAATAATGATGATAAGCAAAAAGTATACGCTTTGGGCTCTCAACCCACTGCTTCTTACCATGATGGCGCCAGCAGTCGCTCAACAAACCGATGATGAAACGTTCGTGGTGTCTGCCAACCGCAGCAATCGCACCGTAGCGGAGATGGCGCAAACCACCTGGGTTATCGAAAACGCCGAACTGGAACAGCAGATTCAGGGCGGCAAAGAGCTTAAAGACGCACTGGCTCAGCTGATCCCTGGCCTTGACGTCAGCAGCCGGAGCCGCACCAACTACGGTATGAATGTGCGTGGCCGCCCGCTGGTCGTGCTGGTTGACGGCGTGCGTCTCAACTCTTCACGTACCGACAGCCGACAACTGGACTCTATAGATCCTTTTAATATCGACCATATTGAAGTGATCTCCGGTGCGACGTCCCTGTACGGCGGCGGCAGTACCGGTGGCCTGATCAACATCGTGACCAAAAAAGGCCAGCCGGAAACCATGATGGAGTTTGAGGCTGGCACCAAAAGTGGCTTTAGCAGCAGTAAAGATCACGATGAACGCATTGCCGGAGCTGTCTCCGGCGGAAATGAGCATATCTCCGGACGTCTTTCCGTGGCATATCAGAAATTTGGCGGCTGGTTTGACGGTAACGGCGATGCCACCTTGCTTGATAACACCCAGACCGGCCTGCAGTACTCCGATCGGCTGGACATCATGGGAACTGGTACGCTGAACATCGATGAATCCCGGCAGCTTCAGTTGATCACACAGTACTATAAAAGCCAGGGCGACGACGATTACGGGCTTAATCTCGGGAAAGGCTTCTCTGCCATCAGAGGGACCAGCACGCCATTCGTCAGTAACGGGCTGAATTCCGACCGTATTCCCGGCACTGAGCGGCATTTGATCAGCCTGCAGTACTCTGACAGCGCTTTTCTGGGACAGGAGCTGGTCGGTCAGGTTTACTACCGCGATGAGTCGTTGCGATTCTACCCGTTCCCGACGGTAAATGCGAACAAACAGGTGACGGCTTTCTCTTCGTCACAGCAGGACACCGACCAGTACGGCATGAAACTGACTCTGAACAGCAAACCGATGGACGGCTGGCAAATCACCTGGGGGCTGGATGCTGATCATGAGCGCTTTACCTCCAACCAGATGTTCTTCGACCTGGCTCAGGCAAGCGCTTCCGGAGGGCTGAACAACAAGAAGATTTACACCACCGGGCGCTATCCGTCGTATGACATCACCAACCTGGCGGTCTTCCTGCAATCAGGCTATGACATCAATAATCTCTTTACCCTCAACGGTGGCGTACGCTATCAGTACACTGAAAACAAGATTGATGATTTCATCGGCTACGCGCAGCAACGGCAGATTGCCGCCGGGAAGGCTACATCCGCCGACGCCATTCCTGGCGGCTCAGTCGATTACGACAACTTCCTGTTCAACGCCGGTCTGCTGATGCACATCACCGAACGCCAGCAGGCATGGCTCAACTTCTCCCAGGGCGTGGAGCTGCCGGACCCGGGTAAATACTATGGTCGCGGCATCTATGGTGCTGCAGTGAACGGCCATCTTCCTCTAACAAAGAGTGTGAACGTCAGCGACAGCAAGCTGGAAGGCGTGAAAGTCGATTCTTATGAGCTGGGCTGGCGCTTTACTGGCAATAATCTGCGTACCCAAATCGCGGCCTACTATTCGATTTCTGATAAGAGCGTGGTGGCGAATAAAGATCTGACCATCAGCGTGGTGGACGACAAACGCCGTATTTACGGCGTGGAAGGTGCGGTGGACTACCTGATTCCTGATACTGACTGGAGTACCGGAGTGAACTTCAACGTGCTGAAAACTGAGTCGAAAGTGAACGGTACCTGGCAGAAATACGATGTGAAGACAGCAAGCCCATCAAAAGCGACAGCCTACATTGGCTGGGCACCGGACCCGTGGAGTCTGCGCGTGCAGAGCACCACCTCCTTTGACGTGAGCGACGCGCAGGGCTACAAGGTCGATGGCTATACCACCGTGGATCTGCTCGGCAGTTATCAGCTTCCGGTGGGTACACTCAGCTTCAGCATTGAAAACCTCTTCGACCGTGACTACACCACTGTCTGGGGGCAGCGTGCACCACTGTACTACAGCCCGGGTTACGGCCCAGCGTCACTGTACGACTACAAAGGCAGGGGCCGAACCTTTGGTCTGAACTACTCTGTGCTGTTCTGACCGGTATTCCTTTACAACAAAGGTACGCTGATATCAACATGGCCGCTGACAGCCAAGTTGATATCATATAATACACGACATAATCTGTAGTCAGGGAGGATAGACTCTTTACTGACTACAGATTATGTCGTGTTCCGTGCTCATTTCCTCAAAAAAATACAAGAAAAGAATTAGTATTCTAACAAAAAGTGAAATAAATTGTATCAAACTCCCTCTTTTAATCCTGTTGAGTAAATCAGCTTTTGCAATAGGATTGAAAGAGTGTAAGTGGAATCTCTTCCGGATACTCGTTACCACCGTGGCTAGAATATCTACGGCTGCGGGCCAGTAATAGATTAAGTGATAACAGCTGTCTGGAAATGTAGGGGCGTATCCACTAATCATAATCATTGTGAGATAAATATTACGGGGCATTTTATAATGAATAAAGGTGATGCTGCCAACTTACTGATTTAGTGTATGATGGTGTTTTTGAGGTGCTCCAGTGGCTTCTGTTTCTATCAGCTGTCCCTCCTGTTCAGCTACTGACGGGGTGGTGC
>NZ_JBJQMC010000038.1:0-17249 GCF_046486085.1 Escherichia sp. WS568 | reverse complement strand
AATATCCGTCATCCGCCAATACATTGAACAACAGCAAACACCTGGTCAGGTGGAAAACCGCGCCTTATATCCCCGCCCTGAAGGACGGGGTTTTACGGCGCACCGGATAAATAAAAAACGGCAGGGGTATTTCTCCTGCCGTTTATCTTTTATGCGCTAATTACTGCTGGTTTTCGCGTTCCGCAATAAAAGCCAGCGCTTTGTTGATACGCTCGATACTGCGGGTCTTACCGATCGCGTGAACGGTAACGTCCAGTGCCGGAGACTGCCCCGCACCGGTAACGGCGACACGCAGCGGCATACCAACTTTACCCATACCCACTTCCAGCTCATCCGCCGTCGCCTGAATAGCGTGATGAACGTTTTCAGCGGTCCAGTCAGTAATCGCGGCCAGTTTGTCACGAACCACTTCCAGCGGCTGACGCGCTACCGGACGCAGATGTTTTTTCGCGGCGTCGGCATCGAACTCAGCAAAATCTTCGTAGAAATAACGGCAAGTCTGTGCCATCTCTTTCAGCGTTTTGCAGCGTTCACCCAGCAGTTTTACCAGATCAGCCAGTTGCGGGCCGTTACGGGTATCGATATTTTCCTGCTCGATGTGCCACTGTAAGTGGGTAGCCACATACTCCGGCGGCAGTGCGTTAATGTAGTGATGGTTTAGCCACAGCAGCTTGTCGGTGTTGAACGCACTGGCAGATTTGCTGACGGCATTCAGAGTGAAGTATTTGATCATCTCTTCACGAGTGAAGATTTCCTGATCGCCGTGGGACCAGCCCAGACGCACCAGATAGTTCAGCAGTGCTTCTGGCAAATAACCGTCATCACGATACTGCATTACGCTGACCGCCCCGTGACGTTTGGACAGTTTTTTACCGTCATCACCGTTGATCATAGAAACGTGCGCGTAAACCGGTACGGGCGCGTTCAGCGCTTTCAGGATGTTGATCTGGCGCGGCGTGTTGTTGATATGGTCTTCACCACGGATGACGTGCGTGATTTCCATATCCCAGTCGTCAACCACTACACAGAAGTTATAGGTTGGAGAACCATCGGTACGACGGATAATCAGATCATCCAGCTCCTGGTTGCTGAATTCGATCGGACCACGGATCTGATCGTCAAAAACAACAGAACCTTCCTGCGGGTTAGCAAAACGCACGACACACGGTTCATCATCAGCGTGATGCTCATGGCTGTGGCGGCAGCGACCGTCATAACGCGGCTTCTCACCTTTCGCCATTTGCTCTTCGCGCAGCGCTTCCAGGCGCTCTTTAGAGCAATAGCATTTATAAGCAGTGCCCTCTTCCAGCATCTGATCGATCACCGCATTGTAGCGATCAAAACGTTTGGTCTGGTAGTACGGACCTTCATCCCACTCCAGGCTCAGCCAGTTCATGCCATCCATAATGGCTTCGATAGCTTCCGGCGTGGAACGCTCAAGATCGGTGTCTTCAATACGCAGCACGAACTCACCGCCGTGGTTACGTGCAAAAAGCCAAGAGTAAAGAGCAGTACGCGCGCCGCCAACGTGCAGATAGCCTGTTGGGCTTGGCGCGAAGCGAGTTTTGATTTTCATGAAATGGCCTTACGTTTAGAAAGATGCCGACAACCGGCAAATCCTGGAAAAATTGAGTGGGCGATATTCTATCACTCCCGCCTGATTCCTCAATGTAGTTCGGGTTGCTACATGATGCATTATTGTTTTCGTTGAGAAATTGCGCAGCACGGCCTGTTTTGCGATCATCTTGCTTAAATTTACGACGAACGAACAATTTCTTTAGAAAATGCGTTGACTCATTTTGAACTCTCCCTATAATGCGACTCCACACAGCGGGGGTGATTAGCTCAGCTGGGAGAGCACCTCCCTTACAAGGAGGGGGTCGGCGGTTCGATCCCGTCATCACCCACCAACTACTTTATGTAGTCTCCGCCGTGTAGCAAGAAATTGAGAAGTGGGTGATTAGCTCAGCTGGGAGAGCACCTCCCTTACAAGGAGGGGGTCGGCGGTTCGATCCCGTCATCACCCACCACTTTCTCGCCAGCTAAATTTCTTGTAAAAATGTGAAGTACCGAAGTGGGTGATTAGCTCAGCTGGGAGAGCACCTCCCTTACAAGGAGGGGGTCGGCGGTTCGATCCCGTCATCACCCACCACTTCGGGTCGTTAGCTCAGTTGGTAGAGCAGTTGACTTTTAATCAATTGGTCGCAGGTTCGAATCCTGCACGACCCACCAATGTAAAAAAGCGCCCTAAAGGCGCTTTTTTGCTATCTGCAATTTGCGAAATTGCCTGATGCGCTTCGCTTATCAGACCAACTATGTCCGGCAGTTCCCGTGCCTCTCATCTACTGCGCCAACGCCGCCAGCAGTTTAACCAGCGCGGGCGTCACCTGCTGCGTTTCATAAACAATATATAAGTCTGCCGGGATGCGTTCTTTGAGCGGACGGAATATGACACCGGGCCAGTTCATCTGCGCGTAGCTGTCCGCTATCAATGTGATACCAATACCCATACTGACCATGGCGAGTACCGTTTGCGGTTCATTAACTTCGCGAATAACAACCGGTGAAAATCCCACCTGCTGGCAAACTCGCTGCAAAAAATCCCAGTCAGTGTACACGGGCGGCATTGTAACGAAATACTCGTCACGTAGCGCTTCCAGCGGGACGGTGGAAAATGATGAGAGATGATGCTCTTCAGGCATCGCCACCAGAAACGCCGATTCATGCAACCGTAAGCTGGTAAAACCAGTCGGTGGTTCTGTCGCCATTCGCCAGATCCCGGCATCAAGTTCGCGGCGTTCCAGCAAGGCCATTTGCATCGCGGGCATCTTTTCGCGAAACAGAACTTCAACGTTAGGATTTTCTCTAAGGAATCGCCGCATAACCGGGCGCATCCGTCCCCACATTGCCGTTCCCACAACCCCGAGTTCAATCCGCCCTGCTTCTCCCCGACCTATTTGTTCAACCCGAGCCAATACATTATTTGCATTCACCAGCAATCGACGCGATTCTTCCATCAAGATTTTGCCCGCGTGTGTCAGTACGACGCTGCGCGAATGGCGAATAAAAAGCTGCGTGCCGAGTTGATTTTCCAGCTCTTTAATATGAATACTGAGCGGAGGCTGAGACATATTTAAACGCGCTGCTGCGCGACCAAAATGCAACTCTTCCGCTACGGCAAGAAAATAACGGAGCAACTTAAGATCTGTTCTATATACGCGTTCCATAATTAAGTGCTCCATATAAAAAAATATATCGTATTAAATTATCATGGCATAAAGTATTTCACCACCAGATATCCGACATACATAAACACGATGGATAATATACCCGGCAATACATTTGGAACAGGAATAGGTAATCGCACGATTGTAAACAAAGCACCAATGCCAAAACCAACGCCAGAAGAAAATAAAATATCTTTCACTAATTAACCTTTATCATAAAAGCAGCCCCAAGGAACAGAGCTGCGAATCCTTTTAATGTGTAACTGAACGATGCGTTATCTTTTCAGGGTCATGGTTATATTTAAACCCAAAGAAAAATATCACTGCGAGGAAAAGAGCATACCCTGCAAACATCAGCCAAATGGTATGCCAATCTTTTACGCCATCCACCGAGAAGTAATCCACTGCCATACCGCTCAGAATCGAGCCAACCCATGCGCCGACGCCATTTACCATCGTCATAAAAAGGCCCTGGGCGCTGGCACGAATGCTGGAATCAACTTCCTGTTCGACAAAGACCGAACCAGAAATATTGAAGAAATCGAATGCACAACCGTAAACAATCATCGACAGCAACAGCAAAATAAACCCGGTTGGTGATGGGTCGCCATAGGCAAAGAAGCCAAAGCGCAGCGTCCACGCCACCATACTCATCAGCATGACGGTTTTAATACCGAAACGCTTCAAAAAGAACGGTATCGTCAGAATGAAACCGACTTCAGCCATCTGTGAAACTGACAGTAAAATGGACGGGTATTTCACCACGAAGCTATCAGCAAACTCAGGATTACGGGCGAAATCATGCAGGAACGGGTTGCCAAAAACGTTGGTAATTTGCAGCACCGCACCCAGCATCATGGCGAAGAGGAAAAAGATAGCCATGCGTGGATTTTTAAACAGCACGAAGGCATCCAGGCCCAGCTTGCTGGCAAGCGATGTAGTCGCTTTTTTCTCCGCAACCGGAATCTTCGGCAAAGTCAGCGCATAAGCCGACAGCAGCAATGACGCACCGGACGCGATATACAGTTGCAGACTACTCAATTCCAGATGCAGCAGGCTTACTGCCCACATGGCGACAATGAACCCCACAGTACCAAAAACGCGAATGGGCGGGAAAGCGGTCACCGGGTCAAGCCCTGCCTGGGCAAGACAGGAATAAGAGACGCTGTTCGATAACGCAATAGTCGGCATAAACGCCATCGCATTGACTAACATCACCCAAAACATCATATCCGGATCAGTTACGGATGCCGCATAAAAAAGTACGCCTGCACACACCAGGTGACACAGCATGTATGCACGTTCTGCACGCAGCCATTTGTCTGCGATGATCCCCATTATACCAGGCATAATAATCGCGGCGATCCCTTTGGAACTGTAAACCATGCCAACATTAGCGCCGGTGAAATGAAGGGTATTAATCATGTAAGAACCGAGGGTAACCAGCCAGCTCCCCCAGATAAAATATTGCAAAAAGGACATTACCTTTAAGCGCAAAGCGATGCTCATAATCGTTTCCTTGTCGCATCATATGGCCTCACTCAGTGAGGCCGTTTATTGTTGTTTTACTCAGGCAATTTTGCGCAGAAAGCCGCAAATAAGATTAATAAAGTTTTGCTTTGAGAGTTCCGCTGCTGCCAGCGTTTGGGCATGAGAAAGCTTCACGTCACTCAGACCTTCCGCCATGTTGGTAATCGCAGAGACCGCAACGACTTTAAGTTCGCAATGGCGAGCAGAAATAACCTCAGGCACCACAGACATACCAACAACATCCCCACCAATAATTTGCATCATGCGAATTTCCGCCGCAGTCTCGAAATTCGGACCCGGATACGAGACGAACACGCCCTCCGTCAGAGGGAACCCCTCTTCTTTCGCCACTTTTTGTAACAGTGCGCGGTATTCCGCATCGTAGGTATTTGCCAGCGAGAAGAAGCGCTCACCAAAACGTTCATCATTAAGACCCACCATCGGCGTTCCCGGCATGGTGTTGATGTGATCTTTCAATGCGACCAGACTGCCGGCCCCCACTTCAGGACGCAGTGAGCCAGCCGCATTGGTGCAGAACAGCAACTCGCAGCCCAGCAACTTAAAGGTACGGATTGCATCCGTCATGATGGTCATCCCACGACCTTCGTAGAAATGTCCGCGACCTTTCATGCACGCCACTGGCACCCCCTGGAGATAACCCAGCACCAGCTCACCCGCATGACCGTGTACGGTACTTACCGGGAACCCAGGCAGCTTTTCGTAGGAAATTGCGACCGCGTTCTCAATCTGATCGGCCAGCGCGCCCAGCCCGGAACCTAAAATAAAGGCCACTCGTGGCGTGAAATCAGGTTTATAAGTCTTGATAATATCTACGCAATACAGTGGGTTATGAGAAAACTGAGCCTGATACATATATATCCTTTTTTTGTAGGGTGGAATCTAACGCCTTTTTATAACGAGATTGCCCTAACTCATACCAATACACTTTTTTCATGTATCCGATAGTTATTCGATATCGATATATTTATATTTTTTCACTATTAATAGACTGAAAAAACTGTATTGGTACTCTCCTTTCCCTTGCATTAACAATATGCCGCTTTTAATCAACCTTTTTATTAAGCAATCAACTAATAACGATCAGCATAGGGAATTATGCTATGAAAAAACATCTTTTTACTCTGACACTCTCTTCTGTATTGGCGATACCAGCAGTATCCCATGCAGAATTTAAAGGCGGTTTTGCTGATATAGGTATTCATTATCTTGACTGGACTAGCAGAACCACTGAGAAATCGTCGACCAAATCACACAAAGATGATTTTGGATATCTGGAACTGGAAGGCGGCGCTAACTTTAGTTGGGGAGAAATGTACGGGTTCTTCGACTGGGAAAACTTTTATAATAATCGTCATGATAAACCGGGTAGCGAGCAGCGTTACACATTTAAAAATACCAACCGTATTTACCTGGGTGACACCGGATTTAATCTCTACTTGCATGCGTATGGCACCTACGGTTCTGCGAATCGTGTGAATTTCCATGACGATATGTTCCTTTACGGGATCGGCTACAATTTCACCGGCAGCGGTTGGTGGTTCAAACCGTTCTTTGCAAAACGCTATACAGACCAAACCTATTATACCGGCGTTAACGGTTATGTCGCCGGTTGGGTTGCAGGTTACAGCTTTATGCTGGGCAGTGAGAAATTCACCCTCACCAACTGGAACGAGTACGAGTTTGATCGTGATGCCACCTACGCGGCAAGTAATGGCGGCAAAGAAGGTCTGAACGGTGCCGTCGCACTTTGGTGGAATGCAACTTCACACATCACCACAGGGATTCAGTATCGTTATGCGGATGACAAACTGGGCGAAGATTTTTACCAGGATGCAATAATCTACTCCATCAAATTTAATTTCTGATTGATTACTGCCGGGGCTCCCGGCAGTATGAATAGCTCTATATCTGATACAGCGGATCCCCTTCCCGCCCAGCCATTAGCGCACGGCCCTGGCCTCGTACCACGTCCCATAACGCTTGTGCGGCGGTGGAAAGTGAACGGTTCTTCCTGCGCACCAGCATCAACTGGCGTTCCACCACCGGCGTAATGCGCTTTACCACCAGCGGGCTACCTTCAGGCAATGGTAGCGCCAGTGCGGGAAGAATACTGATGCCGATGCCTGCGGCTACCATCGGGAACAGCGTCGCCGGATGTCCAATCTCCTGCACAATATTCGCCTGAATACCATTGCGCGCCAGAGCTGCGTCAATCAGCGGTCGGCTGCCTGACGCGTAATCCTGCAACACCAATTTCGCTCCCTGTAATGCCTGCCAGGGGACATAATCTTCCGCGGCCAAAGCGCTATCGCGATGGCAAAGCAAGAAGAAAGGCTCGGAAAGAATCGCTTCACATTGCAGATCGCTCACTGGGCCTGGATCGATGACGATGCCAAAATCGACATCTCCCTGGCGAATACTTTCCATCACCCACTGCTGCGGACGATCGTGCAGGACAAACTGAATATCTGGATAGCGGCGATGGCTTTCAGCAATGCATTGCGGAATAAGATGCGCGGAAATGGTCTGGCTGGCAGCGACCCGAACTTTTCCGCTCAGTTGTTGCCCCATACGCCCGGTATCGCGCAACGTGCTGTTAAGTTCATCCAGCAGTCGCTCAAGACGCAAAGCCAACTGCTGCCCTGCATCTGTAAGCACCACTTCACGCGTGGTTCTGTCCAGCAGGCGAACACCAGTATGATTTTCCAGCTCCTTCACACTGTGACTCACTGCCGACTGGCTCAGGCCGATACGCTCTCCTGCACGACTAAAACTTTTCTCCTGCGCTACTGTGACGAAAACCTTTAATTGTTTTAAAGAATAATTCATCTGTTTTCTTCATGAATGGATGCAATAAATCAATTTTATTTCTCAAACTGGAAGAAGCACAATAGAACCATCGATCATCTGGAGTCTTTATGAAACTTTTTCGTATCCTCGATCCTTTCACCTTAACCCTGATCACGGTGGTGCTGCTGGCCTCTTTCTTTCCGGCCAGAGGCGATTCCGTTCCCTTCTTTGAAAATCTGACTACCGCAGCCATTGCTCTGCTGTTCTTTATGCACGGCGCGAAGTTATCGCGAGAAGCCATTATTGCAGGCGGTGGTCATTGGCGACTGCATTTATGGGTGATGTGTAGCACCTTCGTGCTGTTCCCAATTTTGGGCGTGCTGTTTGCCTGGTGGAAACCGGTAAATGTCGCCCCGATGCTCTATTCCGGTTTTCTCTACTTGTGCATTCTTCCTGCTACCGTGCAGTCTGCAATCGCCTTCACGTCAATGGCGGGCGGTAACGTCGCGGCGGCGGTTTGTTCTGCGTCAGCATCCAGCCTGCTGGGGATTTTCCTTTCACCATTGCTGGTTGGTCTGGTGATGAATGTTCACGGTGCAGGGGGCAGCCTTGAGCAGGTCGGTAAAATTATGCTGCAACTGCTGCTGCCGTTTGTGTTGGGGCATCTTTCCCGGCCGTGGATTGGTGACTGGGTGTCGCGCAATAAAAAATGGATTGCGAAAACTGACCAGACGTCCATTCTGTTGGTGGTTTATACGGCATTCAGCGAAGCCGTCGTTAACGGTATCTGGCACAAAGTTGGCTGGGGATCATTGCTGTTTATCGTGGTGGTCAGTTGCGTTCTTCTGGCTATCGTGATTGTAGTTAACGTCTTTATGGCACGCCGACTGGGCTTCAATAAGGCAGATGAAATTACTATCGTCTTTTGTGGTTCGAAAAAGAGTCTGGCAAATGGCATCCCGATGGCAAACATTCTGTTCCCCACATCGGTGATCGGTATGATGGTGCTGCCTCTGATGATTTTCCATCAGATCCAATTGATGGTCTGTGCGGTGCTGGCGCGTCGATACAAACGCCAGACCGAACAGTTACAGGCGCAGCAGGAAAGCAGCGCCGATAAAGCTTAAAGTGTGCGTTTCAGGGGCTGGACCAGTTGCGTCAGCCCCTCGGTTTTAATCAGCAGCGTGATTTGCATTAGCTCACCGAGCTTCCCTGCCGGGAACTCATCTTTGCGGGCAAACCACAGCAGATACTCCTCCGGCAGGTCGATTAAGCGACGCCCTTTGTACTTGCCAAACGGCATTATCGTATTGGCTATTTCAATCAGCTGCTCTTTTTCCATCTCAGCTACCCAGCAAACGCAGCATTTCCGTTTCGTCGATGACTTCAATGCCCAGTTCCTGCGCCTTCGCCAGTTTAGATCCTGCAGCTTCACCCGCTATCACCAGATCGGTTTTCTTCGACACGCTGCCCGCGACTTTCGCCCCCAGTTCGACCAGTCGAGCTTTAGCGTCATCACGCGACATCTGGCTTAAGCTGCCCGTAAGCACCACGGTTTTACCAGCAAACGGACTGTCAATCTCTTCCGCATTGATAACGATCGGCTCAGGCCAGTGAACACCTTCCGCCAACAGCTCGCTGATGACATTGCGGTTGCTTTCTTCGGCAAAGAAGTTGTGAACGTGGGAGGCAACGACAATACCAACATCAGGTACCTTTTGCAGCTCTTCAATCGAAGCGGCTTCCAGCGCTTCCAGCGTGCCGAAATATGCCGCCAGACCTGCTGCGGTGGCCTCGCCGACTTCACGGATGCCAAGTGCATAGAGGAAGCGAGCAAAGGTGGTTTCTTTCGCTTTTTCCAGCGCGTTAACCACGTTTTGTGCCGATTTTGGCCCCATACGCTCCAGTCCGGTCAGTTTGCCTGCGGTGAGTTTGAACAGATCCGCCGGAGTGTGGACATATTCTTTTTCAACCAGCTGATCGATGATTTTGTCGCCCATTCCGTCAACATCCATCGCACGGCGGGAAACAAAGTGTTTCAGCGACTCTTTACGCTGCGCACCGCAAATCAGGCCACCGGTACAGCGGGCAACCGCTTCACCTTCCACACGCTCAACGTCAGAACCACATACCGGACAATGCGTCGGGAATACAACCTCACGGGTATCTTCCGGGCGTTCAGAAAGCACGACGTTAACCACCTGCGGGATCACGTCGCCAGCGCGGCGAATCACCACTTTATCGCCAATGCGTAAACCAAGACGTTCGATTTCATCCGCATTGTGTAAGGTTGCGTTACTCACCAGCACGCCAGCAACATGGACAGGTTCCAGACGCGCAACAGGCGTAATCGCGCCAGTACGCCCAACCTGAAACTCGACGTCACGCACAAAGGTCATCTGTTCCTGCGCCGGAAATTTAAACGCTACCGCCCAGCGCGGGGCACGCGCGACAAAGCCAAGCTGCTCCTGCTGTGCCAGTGAGTTGACTTTAATCACCACGCCGTCGATATCAAAGCCCAGCGTCGGGCGGTCTTCTTCCACTTTGTGATAGAACGCCAGCACTTCTTCCGCCGATTCACAAAGCGTTACCCGATCGCTGACCGGCAACCCCCACTTTTTAAATTGCAGTAAGCGGCCAAGATGAGTATCCGGCAGCTCGCCACCTTCCAGAACACCAACGCCATAGCAGAAAAAAGTGAGCGGTCGCTTCGCTGTAATACGCGGATCAAGCTGACGCAGTGAACCAGCTGCCGCATTACGTGGGTTAGCAAAAACTTTCCCGCCCGTGCGTCGCGCATCTTCGTTAATCTTTTCGAACCCCGCCTGCGGCAGGAACACTTCACCACGCACTTCCAGACGCGCCGGGATATTCTCTCCGTGTAGCTTCAGCGGAATGGCGCGAATAGTACGCACATTAGACGTGATATCTTCCCCGGTGGTGCCATCGCCACGCGTCGCGGCACTGACTAAAACACCATTTTCATACAGAATACTGACGGCAAGACCATCCAGCTTCAGCTCACAGCACCAGGTGACTTTCTCGTTGCTTTTCAGACGGTCCTGCACTCGTTTGTTGAAGGCAAGAAAGCTTTCTTCATCAAAAACGTTATCCAGCGACAGCATTGGCACTTCATGGCGGATCTGGCTGAAAGCCGCCAGCGGCGCAGCACCTACACGTTGGGTAGGCGAATCAGGCGTAATCAGTTCTGGATGTTTGGTTTCCAGCTCGCGCAGTTCGCGCATCAACCTGTCGTATTCCGCGTCGGGAATTTCCGGCGCATCCATCACATGATAAAGATATTCATGATGGCGAAGCGTCGTTCGCAGTTCTGTCAGTTGTTGTTCGATTGATTCCATATCGCACCATCAATGCTAAAAACCCCCGACAAGCGGGGGTTCGAAAAGGAGTTAATTTGCCTTAAGTGTATCAGGCGTTGGCGTCTTTGACTTCGCGGATGATGTCCTGGTACTCGCGCAATTTCTGCGGAGTCATCATACGGCGCTGATCGTCAAGCACTACACCGCCCACTTCATCGGCAATATGCTGCGCAGATTGCAGCATCAGCTTGAAGTTCTGCAGCTCGTCACCGTAAGACGGTACCTGCATAAAGATAGTGACACCCGGAGTAGTGAAATCCTTCATTTCAGGATCAAAGGTTCCCGGTTTCACCATATTCGCCAGGCTAAATAACGCCGGGCCGCTGCCATCCGGGCTAAGATGACGATGGTAAATATTCATATCGCCAAAAATGAAGCCCGCTTGTTGAATGCTGTTAAGAAGCAGTTCACCGTTTAACTCGCTACCGTGATGCGCCGCGACGTTCATGATAATCACCGCTTCTTTGCGCTTCGGTTTATCCATAACTGGAGCCGGTTCCGCTACAGGCTCAGGCTGTGGTGCCGCTACAGGCTCTGCAGGCTGGAAAGCCTGTTGTGCCGGTTGCGGTGCTGAATGCACTGGCTGCGGCGCTGATGCGACCTGTGGCGAAACTGGCTGCTGCAACGGCTGTTCAGGCTGCGGCTGATAGGCAGGCTGCTGCACGGGTTGCTGCACCGGCTGCGCTGGACGCGGAGCATGTTGCGGCGGTACCTGAGCTTCAGGCGGCTGCTGGACCGGTTGACGCGGCTGCGCAGACGCATAAGGCGGTTGGTACTGGTGTTGCGGCGACGGACGAGCAGCCTCATGCTCCTGGGCGTTAGCCGGGGCATGATTCACGCGGTGAACTCGAACCTCACCAACGCCCTCATCATCTTCGACATCCTCGTCATAAGAATCGTCGTCACGTTTTGACTTCATTCGTTTTAATGGCCGATCGCGGAACATAGAAGATCGTTCTTTACGGCTGGTCCAGAAACCATGTACCAGTAAAGCGATTATGGCGATCGCGCCAACAATGATTAATATCAGACGCAAATCCTGCATCATTATATTCTCTGTTGTTCTAACACCTTGCCACCACGGCAAACATTTACTCACTAAGAGTATTTGCCGATTACCTCAAGTGCAAGTGCACTATTAACTTTCACAGCACAAAGATAGATGAAATCGTGCTTTTTGCTGTTTTTTCGAACATATCCTAACTGTCCATTGCGCAATTACCCGGTAAAATACGCAGAATTTTCCTGGGATTGGTCAAAAGGAGCTCATCCTGATTATGGTTTCATCATTCACATCTGCCCCACGCAGCGGTTTTTACTATTTTGCGCAAGGCTGGAAGCTCGTCTCGCAACCTGGGATTCGGCGTTTCGTTATTTTACCGCTGCTGGTCAATATTTTGTTGATGGGGGGCGCATTCTGGTGGCTATTTACGCAGCTCGATGTCTGGATCCCGACGCTCATGAGTTATGTTCCGGACTGGTTACAATGGCTGAGCTATCTGTTGTGGCCTCTGGCAGTCATCTCCGTGCTGTTAGTGTTTGGCTATTTCTTCTCAACGATTGCTAACTGGATTGCCGCTCCGTTCAACGGTTTATTGGCTGAACAACTGGAAGCAAGATTGACTGGCGCTACACCGCCAGATACCGGGATTTTCGGTATCATGAAAGATGTGCCGCGAATCATGAAACGCGAATGGCAAAAATTTGCCTGGTATCTGCCGCGCGCAATTGTATTGCTAATTCTTTACTTCATCCCTGGTATTGGGCAAACCGTCGCGCCGGTACTATGGTTCCTGTTTAGCGCCTGGATGTTAGCCATCCAGTATTGCGATTACCCCTTCGATAACCACAAAGTGCCGTTTAAAGAGATGCGCACCGCCCTGCGCACACGCAAAATCACCAATATGCAGTTTGGTGCTTTAACCAGCCTGTTTACGATGATCCCGCTGCTTAATCTGTTCATTATGCCCGTTGCCGTTTGTGGCGCGACGGCGATGTGGGTCGATTGCTATCGCGATAAACACGCCATGTGGCGGTAACAATCTACCGGTTATTTTGTAAACCGTTTGTATGAAACAGGGGTGGCTTATGCCGCCCCTTATTCCATCTTGCATGTCATTATTTCCCTTCTGCATATAGATATGCTAAATCCTTACTTCCGCATATTCTCTGAGCGGGTATGCTACCTGTTGTATCCCAATTTCATACAGTTAAGGACAGGCCATGAGTAAGATTTTTGAAGATAACTCGCTGACTATCGGTCACACACCGCTGGTTCGCCTGAATCGCATCGGTAACGGACGCATTCTGGCGAAGGTGGAATCTCGTAACCCCAGCTTCAGCGTTAAGTGCCGTATCGGTGCCAACATGATTTGGGATGCCGAAAAGCGCGGCGTGCTGAAACCAGGCGTTGAACTGGTTGAACCAACCAGCGGTAATACCGGGATTGCACTGGCCTATGTCGCTGCCGCTCGCGGTTACAAACTTACCCTGACCATGCCAGAAACCATGAGTATTGAACGCCGCAAGCTGCTGAAAGCGTTAGGTGCAAACCTGGTGCTGACCGAAGGTGCTAAAGGCATGAAAGGCGCAATCCAAAAAGCAGAAGAAATTGTCGCCAGCAATCCAGAGAAATACCTGCTGCTGCAACAATTCAGCAATCCGGCAAACCCTGAAATTCACGAAAAAACCACCGGTCCGGAGATCTGGGAAGATACCGACGGTCAGGTTGATGTATTTATTGCTGGCGTTGGGACTGGCGGTACGCTGACTGGCGTCAGCCGCTACATTAAAGGCACCAAAGGCAAGACCGATCTTATCTCTGTCGCCGTTGAGCCAACCGATTCTCCAGTTATCGCCCAGGCGCTGGCAGGTGAAGAGATTAAACCTGGCCCGCATAAAATTCAGGGTATTGGCGCTGGTTTTATCCCGGCTAACCTCGATCTCAAGCTGGTCGACAAAGTCATTGGCATCACCAATGAAGAAGCCATTTCTACCGCACGTCGTCTGATGGAAGAAGAAGGTATTCTTGCTGGTATCTCTTCTGGAGCAGCTGTTGCCGCGGCGTTGAAACTACAAGAAGATGAAAGCTTTACCAACAAGAATATTGTGGTTATTCTACCATCATCGGGTGAGCGTTATTTAAGCACCGCATTGTTTGCCGATCTCTTCACTGAGAAAGAACTGCAACAGTAATGCCAGCTTGTTAAAAATGCGTAAAAAAGCACCTTTTCAGGTGCTTTTTTGTGGCCTGCTTCAAACTTTCGCCCCTCCTGGCATTGATTCAGCCTGTCGGAACTGGTATTTAACCAGACTAATTATTTTGATGCGCGAAATTAATCGTTACAGGAAAAGCCAAAGCTGAATCGATTTTATGATTTGGTTCAATTCTTCCTTTAGCGGCATAATGTTTAATGACGTACGAAACGTCAGCGGTCAACACCCGCCAGCAATGGACTGTATTGCGCTCTTCGTGCGTCGCGTCTGTTAAAAACTGGCGCTAACAATACAGGCTAAAGTCGAACCGCCAGGCTAGACTTTAGTTCCACAACACTAAACCTATAAGTTGGGGAAATACAATGTTCCAGCAAGAAGTTACCATTACCGCTCCGAACGGTCTGCACACCCGCCCTGCTGCCCAGTTTGTAAAAGAAGCTAAGGGCTTCACTTCTGAAATTACTGTGACTTCCAACGGCAAAAGCGCCAGCGCGAAAAGCCTGTTTAAACTGCAGACTCTGGGCCTGACTCAAGGTACCGTTGTGACTATCTCCGCAGAAGGCGAAGACGAGCAGAAAGCGGTTGAACATCTGGTTAAACTGATGGCGGAACTCGAGTAATTTCCCGGGTTCTTTTAAAAATCAGTCACAAGTAAGGTAGGGTTATGATTTCAGGCATTTTAGCATCCCCGGGTATCGCTTTCGGTAAAGCTCTGCTTCTGAAAGAAGACGAAATTGTCATTGACCGGAAAAAAATTTCTGCCGACCAGGTTGATCAGGAAGTTGAACGTTTTCTGAGCGGTCGTGCCAAGGCATCAGCCCAGCTGGAAACGATCAAAACGAAAGCTGGTGAAACGTTCGGTGAAGAAAAAGAAGCCATCTTTGAAGGGCATATTATGCTGCTCGAAGATGAGGAGCTGGAGCAGGAAATCATAGCCCTGATTAAAGATAAGCACATGACAGCTGACGCAGCTGCTCATGAAGTTATCGAAGGTCAGGCTTCTGCCCTGGAAGAGCTGGATGATGAATACCTGAAAGAACGTGCGGCTGACGTACGTGATATCGGTAAGCGCCTGCTGCGCAACATCCTGGGCCTGAAGATTATCGACCTGAGCGCCATTCAGGATGAAGTCATTCTGGTTGCCGCTGACCTGACGCCGTCCGAAACCGCACAGCTGAACCTGAAGAAGGTGCTGGGTTTCATCACCGACGCGGGTGGCCGTACTTCCCACACCTCTATCATGGCGCGTTCTCTGGAACTGCCTGCTATCGTGGGTACCGGTAGCGTCACCTCTCAGGTGAAAAATGACGACTATCTGATTCTGGATGCCGTAAATAATCAGGTTTACGTCAATCCAACCAACGAAGTTATTGATAAAATGCGCGCTGTTCAGGAGCAAGTGGCTTCTGAAAAAGCAGAGCTTGCTAAACTGAAAGATCTGCCAGCTATTACGCTGGACGGTCACCAGGTAGAAGTGTGCGCTAACATTGGTACGGTTCGTGACGTTGAAGGTGCAGAGCGTAACGGCGCTGAAGGCGTTGGTCTGTATCGTACTGAGTTCCTGTTCATGGACCGCGACGCGCTGCCCACTGAAGAAGAACAGTTTGCTGCTTACAAAGCAGTGGCTGAAGCGTGTGGCTCGCAGGCGGTTATCGTTCGTACCATGGACATCGGCGGCGACAAAGAGCTGCCATACATGAACTTCCCGAAAGAAGAGAACCCGTTCCTCGGCTGGCGCGCTATCCGTATCGCGATGGATCGTAAAGAGATCCTGCGCGATCAGCTCCGCGCTATCCTGCGTGCCTCGGCTTTCGGTAAATTGCGCATTATGTTCCCGATGATCATCTCTGTTGAAGAAGTGCGTGCACTGCGCAAAGAGATCGAAATCTACAAACAGGAACTGCGCGACGAAGGTAAAGCGTTTGACGAGTCAATTGAAATCGGCGTAATGGTGGAAACACCGGCTGCCGCAACAATTGCACGTCATTTAGCCAAAGAAGTTGATTTCTTTAGTATCGGCACCAATGATTTAACGCAGTACACTCTGGCAGTTGACCGTGGTAATGATATGATTTCACACCTTTACCAGCCAATGTCACCGTCCGTGCTGAACTTGATCAAGCAAGTTATTGATGCTTCTCATGCTGAAGGCAAATGGACTGGCATGTGTGGTGAGCTTGCTGGCGATGAACGTGCTACACTTCTGTTGCTGGGGATGGGTCTGGACGAATTCTCTATGAGCGCCATTTCTATCCCGCGCATTAAGAAGATTATCCGTAACACGAACTTCGAAGATGCGAAGGTGTTAGCAGAGCAGGCTCTTGCTCAACCGACAACGGACGAGTTAATGACGCTGGTTAACAAGTTCATTGAAGAAAAAACAATCTGCTAATCCACGAGATGCGGCCCAATTTACTGCTTAGGAGAAGATCATGGGTTTGTTCGATAAACTGAAATCTCTGGTTTCCGACGACAAGAAGGATACCGGAACTATTGAGATCATTGCTCCGCTCTCTGGCGAGATCGTCAATATCGAAGACGTGCCGGATGTCGTTTTTGCGGAAAAAATCGTTGGTGATGGCATTGCTATCAAACCAACGGGTAACAAAATGGTCGCGCCTGTAGACGGCACCATTGGTAAAATCTTTGAAACCAACCACGCGTTCTCTATCGAATCTGATAGCGGCGTTGAACTGTTCGTCCACTTCGGTATCGACACCGTTGAACTGAAAGGCGAAGGCTTCAAGCGTATTGCTGAAGAAGGTCAGCGCGTGAAAGTTGGCGATACCGTGATTGAATTCGATCTGCCGCTGCTGGAAGAGAAAGCCAAGTCTACCCTGACTCCGGTTGTTATCTCCAACATGGACGAAATCAAAGAACTGATCAAACTGTCCGGTAGCGTGACTGTGGGTGAAACCCCGGTTATCCGCATCAAGAAGTAATTCTTGCCGCAGTGAAAAATGGCGCCCATCGGCGTAATGCCGATCAGTTAAGGATCAGTTGACCGATCCAGTGGCTGTGTAAGAATCCGGAAACGCTCACTTGTTTCCGGATTTTTTTATGCACATTGGACAGGCTCTTGATC
>NZ_JBJQMC010000037.1:0-18054 GCF_046486085.1 Escherichia sp. WS568 | reverse complement strand
TCCTAAGACATCAATCATCTGCTCTCCAATGACTAGTCTAAAAACTAGTATTAAGACTATCACTTATTTAAGTGATATTGGTTGTCTGGAGATTCAGGGGGCCAGTCTAGTAAGTGTGATGAGGGTTCCATATGAAGAAGTGATTTCCCGAACAATACAACATGAATATCATCCTCGTAGTCGGTGTTTCTTCACATGAACTCTGTCGCAAATACGCTATATGAAACGTGGCAAGATGAATGTACCTGAGGTTATCAATCTTAAACCGCTTGAGAGTACGCCCTGATCCTGCCCGTTGATAAACTAACTGCATTGTTTGTAATGCTTCATCGGTGGTGAGAACAAGTCGTACTTCCGCTTCTCGCTCATAGCGGACCTTTCGCTCAGTTAACGCATCAGTGTCGTGCCAGAAGTAGACATGGTTAACAAAAATGTGAGTTAATCAACGGAGAGCAGGTCAATCTAACCTGTATCAAAAAAACAAATGTGTCACAAAGATGCCACATGCCTTAATTTGAGTATAATTGAGACGGTAGTAGACGGTTTATGACTATGTATTGTTGATATATAGCTATTTGAAGAGTTGTAGCGCAAGCGCATGGCCCAAACTAATAACGCTACGCCCCTTATCAAAGAGTGGCAACGATGCACAGCCCGCACGAGGCAATATTCGCACAAGAAATCAGGTTCGGAAATAACCTGCTCTGGCATGGCGGGGAGAGTATCAATGGTCAGGCTTTCGGTAAAATGCGGCGGGATGAGGTCGGCGTGGGTTGCAGCAGTACAATGTCGCCCGCAGAGGGTAAGCCACAGCACGGGATCCTCGGTTTCTATCAGGGATTCGACGAAGTGGGCGCAGTTGTCGACCAAGGCGGTGAAATCCATAGTGACATTATAAGGAAACGAACAATAGATCGAGTAAATCGCAGTCAGGGACAAGGATTGTAGTCATAGAGAAGTCTCCTGTAACGGTTTTCAGGAAGCTAATCCCGACGCCTGATTTTGCAGGCGCGGAAGGAGAAGATACTGCGGCCATTAATCCGCCACAAGGCATTTACGTGCATAAATCGCGCAGTCAAATCCGACTCCCACTGTAATTCTTGAACCTGATACCACATTTAGCTAATTTAGCTAACTTATCTATTATACCAGTGGTTGCCATGAATATAAATGAAGACGAGATTTATCGCCATATCCGGCAGGCACTTTCCAGTGCGCCTCGTAACCAGTACACCGTCGAGCTGCACCTGCAAATGATTAAATATGCCGACAAACTGGAACACATTACGGCAAAAGCCTTTTGCGAAGGCACTGGTCTGAGCCAGAGCCTCGGTACCGAATTCAGCAAAATGCGTAACTTAACCCGTCGGTTAAAGGCCGCCGGTCTGAATACCGATCTGCTGTAACCGACTTACGGCACATTATCGCGCAAAACGAGATATTTAATGGCTATCAAAAAAACCGAACTCTATTCTTCCCTGTGGGCAAGCTGTGACGAACTGCGTGGCGGGATGGATGCCAGCCAGTACAAAGACTATGTACTGACCCTGCTGTTTATGAAGTACGTTTCCGATAAGTATAAAGGCGATCCTTACGGGATGATCGTGATACCCAAAGGAGCCAGCTTTGACGATATGGTTGCGCTGAAAAATGACAAAGAGATCGGCGACAAAATCAACAAAATCATCCACAAGCTGGCGGAAGAGAACGGCCTGAAGGGCGTCATCGACGAAGCCGACTTTAACGACGAAGATAAGCTCGGCAAAGGCAAGGAAATGATTGACCGCCTGAGCAAGCTTGTCGGTATCTTTGAAGGGTTAAATCTCTCCAGCAACCGGGCCGAAGGCGACGATCTGCTGGGCGATGCCTATGAATATCTGATGCGTCACTTCGCAACCGAATCCGGTAAGAGTAAAGGACAGTTTTACACTCCAGCGGAGGTGTCACGTATTCTGGCGAAGGTGATTGGTATTACTCCCGATACTCCGCAAGATGCAACGGTTTATGACCCAACCTGTGGCTCTGGTTCGCTGCTGTTGAAAGTGAATGATGAAGCCCGGCGCGGACTGTCGATTTTTGGCCAGGAGATGGATAACGCTACCAGTGCGCTGGCGCGGATGAACATGATTCTGCATAACAATGCCACCGCGAAAATCTGGCAGGGCAATACGCTGAGCGATCCGCAGTGGAAAGAGGCGAACGGCAAACTGAAAGCCTTCGATTTTGCCGTGGCGAACCCGCCTTTTTCCAATAAAAACTGGACCAACGGGCTGACGCCGAAAAAAGATCCGTTTGAACGCTTCGGCTGGGGTATTCCGCCGGAAAAAAACGGCGATTATGCTTTTTTGTTGCATATCATTAAAAGCCTGAAAAGTACCGGCAAAGGCGCGGTGATCCTGCCCCACGGCGTACTGTTTCGCGGTAACGCCGAAGCGAATATCCGTGAAAACCTAATCAAGCAGGGCTATATCAAAGGCGTTATTGGTTTGCCAGCCAACCTGTTTTACGGCACCGGCATCCCGGCGTGCATCATTGTGATTGATAAAGAGCACGCCCACAGCCGCAAAGGCATTTTTATGATCGACGCCAGCCGGGGCTTTATCAAAGATGGCAACAAGAACCGCCTGCGTAGCCGAGATATTCACCGCATTGTGGACGTGTTCAACCATCAGCGAACGGTACCTGGCTACAGCCGGATGGTGCCCTCCAGCGAGATCGCCGGAAATGATTACAACCTGAATATTCCTCGCTATATCGAGAGCGGCGAGCCGGAAGATTTACACGATCTGACCGCGCACTTACAGGGCGGTATTCCGGCACGCGATGTGGATGCTTTGCAAGATTACTGGCGGGTATTCCCTGCCCTGCGCAACGTGCTGTTTGCTGACGACCGTCCCGGTTACTGTCGGGCGCAGGTGAACGCGCAACAGGTGAAACCGACCATTCTGGCGCATCAGGAGTTTAAGGATTTTGCCACCCGCAGCCTGCTACCGTTTAAAGCGTGGGTGAAAGAGGCAAGTCTGGAAGAGATTCGCAAAGGTGATAAACCCAAAGCGCTAATCCACGATATCAGCGAAATGCTATTGGCGCAGTACGCCAACAGTGAGTTGCTGAACAAATACAGCGTGTACCAGATCCTGATGGATTACTGGACTGATGTCATGCAAGACGATGTGTATGCGATTATGCAGGATGGCTGGCAAGCCGCCGCGCAAATCCGCGAGCTTCAGCCGGTGAAAGGCAAAGATGGCAAAAACATCTGGAAAGAAACGCACGATTTCGAGTTTACCAAACGGCGCTACAAGGCCGATGTGCTGCCCCGTTCGCTAGTGGAAATTCGCTGTTTCCCGGAACTGCTGGATGCGCTGAACCGCGCGCAGGAGCGCAGTGAAGAAGCCAGTCGTCAGCTAGTGGAATTCATCGAGGAGCAGGCAGGGGAAGAGGATCTGCTGGCTGAGGCGAAAAACGATAAAGATAAGGTGACGCAAAAGCTGGTGAATGCCCGTCTGGCACAGTTGAAGAAAACCCCTGCCGACCCGGATGAGCTGGCAGTGCTGAACCGCTGTCTGGCGCTGATTAAGGCCGAGGCCAGTGCGAAAAAAGCGCTGAAAGCCGCACAGGAAGCGTTGGATCGAGCGGTATTTAAACATTATCCCACGCTGGATGAAGCAGCGATTAAAACGCTGGTAGTGCAGGATAAGTGGCTGGCAACGTTGCAGGCAGGGATCAAAGCGGAGATAGAGCGTATTACCCAGCAACTGGCGTCGCGCGTAAAGGAGCTGGAAGAGCGTTATGCTGAACCGTTGCCAGCACTTGAAGCCGCCGTTGAGGCGTTGAGCGAGAAAGTGGCCGGGCATTTGCGGGCGATGGGGCTGGAGTGGTGATGGTGGATTTAATGGTGAATGAGCAACGGTCGGGTACGGTGGGGAAAGGTGTGCCTGCGGGGTATAAGCTGACTGAGATGGAGATGATTCCTGAGGATTGGGTTGTATCCACGATATTAAACCTGACAACCAACATAATTGATTATCGCGGCAGAACTCCCAAAAAACTTGGAATGGATTGGGGGGATGGGGATATCGTTGCCCTTTCTGCTGCTAATGTTAAAAAAGGATATATAGATTTATCTACTGAATGCTACTTTGGTTCCGAAGAACTATATAAGCGCTGGATGACATCCGGTCATCCCCAAAAAGGGGACATAGCTTTCACAATGGAAGCCCCTCTGGGGAATGCAGCATCTATTCCTGATAACAGAAAATATATTCTTAGCCAGAGAACAATTCTTTTACAAATAGATAGAGAGAATTTTTCTCCATCACTAATACTCCAAATCTTATTATCAGAGCGTTTTCAATCATATATTTCTGAAAGCGCGACTGGTTCAACGGCCCAAGGGATTAAACGTTCAGTTTTAGAGAAGTTATACATATCTATACCGAAAAGTATCGTAGAGCAAAAGGCTATTGCTAATGTATTAACCAATGTTGATAGCTTGATTCTATCCCTAGAAAAATTACTCTCAAAAAAACAGTCCATCAAAACTGCCACAATGCAGCAACTACTGACTGGTAAAACCCGTTTGCCACAGTTTGCGTTGCGCAAAGATGGCTCTGCTAAGGGATATAAAAAGAGCGAGTTGGGGGAGATTCCTGAAGATTGGAATTGTATTAATCTTGGTGAGCTAGGTAATTGCATTATTGGGTTAACTTACAAACCTGAAGATACATCTGATTATGGTACATTGGTATTACGCTCATCCAACATTCAAAATAATCACTTAGCTTATGATGATAACGTCTTCGTCAGCATAGAACCACCTGAGCGCACAATTGTGAAAGAAGGTGATATCTTGGTATGTGTAAGAAATGGCAGTCGCCAACTTATTGGCAAATGCGCATTAATTGACAAAAATGCGCAGGGCTCAGCATTCGGTGCATTTATGTCAGTATTCCGAACTGATATATATGGATTTACATTTCACCAATTCCAGTCTGATATTATTCAAAAGCAAATCGCTGAAGTTATGGGTGCCACTATCAATCAGATAACTAACAAAGATATGTTGGGCTTTAAAATCCCATTACCTGAAAATACAGAAGAACAAGCCGCCATCGCCGCCATCCTCTCCGATATGGACAAGGAAATCCAAATCCTGCAACAGCGTCTGGACAAAACCCGCCAGCTTAAGCAAGGGATGATGCAGGAACTGTTAACCGGGAAAATCCGCTTAATATAGAAGGGAAAGCACATGGCTTATGATTACAGCGCCAGCCTCAACCCGCAAAAAGCTCTGATCTGGCGTATCGTCCATCGGGACAATATCCCGTGGATTCTGGATAACGGGCTGCACTGCGGCAACAGTCTGGTGCAGGCGGAAAACTGGATCAATATCGGCAACCCGGAGCTGATCGGCAAGCGTGCCGGGCATCCGGTACCTGTCGGAACGGGCGGGACACTGCATGACTATGTGCCGTTTTATTTTACCCCCTTCTCGCCAATGCTGATGAACATCCACAGCGGGCGCGGCGGCATTAAGCAACGCCCCAATGAGGAGATCGTTATTCTGGTCAGCAACTTGCGAAACGTGGCAGCACACGACGTACCCTTCGTGTTTACCGACAGCCATGCTTACTATAACTGGACCAACTACTACACCAGTCTGGATAGTCTGGACCAGATCGACTGGCCCATTTTGCAGGCACGGGACTTTCGCCGCGATCCAGACGATCCGGCTAAATTTGAACGCTATCAGGCAGAGGCGCTAATCTGGCAACACTGCCCGATCTCTCTGCTGGATGGGATAATTTGTTACAGCGAAGAGGTCAGGTTACAATTAGAACAATGGCTGTTTCAGCGTAATCTAACAATGTCCGTTCACACACGGGCTGGATGGTACTTCTCATGATCACATATACACAAGGCAATTTACTGGACGCACCGGTGGAAGCTCTGGTAAATACGGTTAATACCGTCGGTGTCATGGGGAAAGGCATCGCGTTGATGTTTAAAGAGCGCTTCCCCGAAAATATGAAAGTCTATGCCCTCGCCTGCAAACAAAAGCAGGTGATCACCGGCAAAATGTTCATTACCGAAACCGGGGAACTGATGGGACCGCGCTGGATTGTTAATTTTCCGACCAAACAGCACTGGCGCGCTGATTCCCGCATGGAGTGGATTGAAGATGGCTTGCAGGACTTACGCCGCTTTTTGATTGAAGAGAACGTGCAGTCCATCGCCATTCCACCACTGGGCGCAGGCAACGGTGGTTTGAACTGGCCGGACGTTCGGGCGCAGATTGAATCTGCCCTTGGCGACCTTCAGGACGTTGATATCCTGATTTACCAACCGACTGAAAAATACCAGAACGTTGCCAAAAGCACTGGCGTAAAAAAGCTCACTCCCGCCAGAGCCGCCATCGCTGAACTGGTGCGTCGCTACTGGGTATTGGGGATGGAGTGCAGCCTACTGGAAATCCAGAAACTGGCCTGGCTGTTACAACGCGCCATTGAGCAGCATCAACAGGACGATATCCTCAAACTGCGGTTTGAAGCTCACTATTATGGCCCCTATGCGCCCAATCTGAACCATCTGCTTAATGCGCTGGACGGCACCTATCTTAAAGCCGAGAAACGCATCCCGGACAGCCAACCGCTGGATGTGATCTGGTTTAACGATCAGAAAAAAGAACACGTTAATGCGTATCTGAACAACGAAGCCAGAGAGTGGCTACCTGCGCTGGAGCAGGTCAGCCAGTTAATTGACGGCTTTGAATCGCCGTTTGGTCTGGAGTTGCTGGCAACCGTAGACTGGTTGCTGAGCCGTGGCGAATGTCAACCAACGCTGGATTCCGTTAAGGAAGGGCTGCACCAGTGGCCTGCGGGCGAACGCTGGGCCAGCCGTAAGTTGAGGCTGTTTGATAATAATAATCTGCAATTTGCCATTAACCGCGTAATGGAGTTCCATTGCTGAGGGTTTAAGGAGCGCCTTTTGAGTACCGTGGGCCAGCGCGAACGCGCCACACAGCAACGTCTGATTCAGTTTTTTGTTGAAGATTTAGGTTACCGCCATCTGAGTCACCGCACCGGGTACACCGGGAACAGCAACATCGACACTAATATACTGAGCGCGTGGCTAAAACGGCGCGGCGTTAATGATACGTTGATCACCCGGGCGTTGCGGCAACTGGATTCCGCCGCCGCTCTGGGCGAAGGCAAAAAACTCTATTACGCCAATAAAGAGGTCTATCGCCTGCTGCGTTACGGCGTGAAAGACAAAGAAGGCGCAGGCGAGCAGAACCAAACCGTGTGGCTGATTGACTGGGCCAACCCACAAGCCAATGATTTCGCCATCGCCGATGAGGTGACGGTCAAAGGCGAGTACTGCAAGCGCCCGGATCTGGTGCTGTACGTTAACGGCATTGCGCTGGGCGTGATTGAACTTAAGCGTTCGTCAGTGCACGTCAGCGAAGGCATCCGGCAGAATCTCGATAATCAAAAGAAAACCTTTATCCGCGATTTCTTCACCACTATGCAGTTAGTGATGGCGGGCAACGATACGCAGGGCCTGCGCTACGGCACCATCGAAACCCCGGAAAAATACTATCTGGAGTGGAAAGAAGATAATCCAGGCGACTATACACATAAACTCGACTTTCATTTAAGTCGACTGTGTAGCAAATCCAGGCTGTTGGATATCGTCCATAATTACATTGCCTTTGATGTCGGGGTGAAAAAACTCTGCCGCCATAATCAGTTCTTCGGCGTCGAGGCGGCTAAACAACATATTGCCCGTCGTGAAGGCGGTATTATCTGGCACACACAGGGATCGGGTAAAAGCCTGACGATGGTCTGGCTGGCGAAGTGGATCCGTGAAAATGTGCCAAACTCCCGCGTGTTGATTGTGACTGACCGCACCGAACTGGATGAACAGATCGAAAGCGTGTTTATGGGCGTGAATGAAGATATTTATCGCACCTCCAGCGGCAACGATCTTATCGCAACGCTCAATCATCCTAACCCGTGGCTCATTTGCTCGCTGGTGCATAAATTTGGTCGTCGCAGCGAAGCTGAAGACAATGCGGCTACCGACGCCTTTATCACCGAATTACAGCAGTCCCTGACGAAAACATTCCGCGCCAAAGGCGATCTGTTTGTTTTTGTGGACGAGTGCCACCGCACACAATCCGGCAAGCTGCATAACGCCATGACTGCCATTCTGCCGGACGCCCTGTTTATCGGTTTTACCGGCACACCGCTGATGAAGAAAGATAAGAAGAAGTCGGTTGAGGTGTTCGGCCCTTATATCCATACCTATAAATTTGATGAAGCGGTGGCCGACGGTGTGGTGCTGGATCTGCGCTACGAGGCACGCGATATTGACCAGTATCTGACATCAGAGAAAAAGGTCGATGACTGGTTTGAAGCCAAGACTCGCGGTTTGTCGAATTTAGCCAGGACCCAGCTTAAGCAAAAGTGGGGATCAATGCAGAAGCTGCTCTCCAGCAAGTCGCGGCTGGAGCAGATCGTTAACGACATTTTGCTGGATATGGATACCCGTCCACGCCTGATGGACGGGCGCGGCAACGCCATGCTGGTATGCAGCAGTATCTATCAAGCCTGCAAGGTTTACGAGATGTTCAGCCAGACCGAGCTGGCAGGAAAAGTAGCGATTGTGACCAGCTATCGCCCCGATGCCGCCAGCATCAAAGGCGAAGAAACGGGCGAAGGGTTAACGGAGAAACTCTCTAAACACGCCACCTATCGTAAAATGTTGGCTGACTATTTTGAACAAAGTGAAGAGAAGGCCGCCGCACGCATTACCGAGTTCGAGCGGGAAGTGAAACAGCGTTTTATTGAAGAGCCGGGGCAAATGCGCCTGCTTATCGTGGTGGATAAGCTGCTGACTGGCTTTGACGCGCCGTCCGCCACCTATCTCTACATTGATAAAACCATGACCGACCATACGCTGTTTCAGGCGATTTGTCGGGTGAACCGGCTGGACGGTGAGGATAAAGAGTATGGCTATATTATCGATTATAAAGATCTGTTCCGTTCGCTGGATAAAGCGATTACCGATTACACCACGGGCGCGTTTGATGATTACGATCGGGACGATGTGGCCGGGTTGCTGAAAGACAGGCTGGAGCAGGCGCAACTGGATCTCGACAGCGCGCTGGAGATGGTTCGCAGCTTATGTGAACCCGTCAAAACCCCGCGCAGCCTGCAGGACTATCAGCACTATTTTTGCGGTGAATCAGGAGAGAATCAGACTTCGTTAAACGAAAAAGAGGCGCTGCGCCTGACATTTTACCAGTGCGTCGCCCGTCTGCTACGCGCTTATGCCAGCATCGCCAATGAAATGCCGGAAGCAGGCTACACTGCCGAAGAGGTAGAGAGCATTCGCGCCGAAGTCGCTGAATTCGAAAAACTGCGCTATGAGATTAAGCTGACCAGCGGCGATCTCCTGGATATGAAGCGCTTTGAACCCGCTATGCGTCATTTACTGGATATGTATGTTCGCGCCGATGATAGCGAAGTGCTGATGGATTTTGAAGAGTTAAGTCTGATTGAACTGATTGTCGAGAAAGGCTTGGCGGCGACCGTCGCCCTGCCGGATGATATCCGTAATAATCAGGATGCGATGGCGGAAACCATCGAAAACAACGTGCGCAAAACCATCGTGGATGAAAACCCGGTTAACCCAAAATACTATGGACGCATGTCGCAGCTGCTGGATGAACTGATTACCCTTCGCCGACAAAATGCGCTCAATTATCAGCAGTATCTGGAACGTATCCGCGATTTGTGTAAACAGGTCATCCGCCCGGAGCAAACCGCCGGAGCGTGCTACCCTGCCACCATGGATACACAAGCAAAGCGCGCCTTCTATGATAACTTCGGCCACGACGAGGTACTGGCGACCCGCATAGATACGACGATTCGCTATACCAAAAGGGCAGAGTGGATTGGCGATCGTTTTAAAGAACGGGAAATTGCCAACGCATTACGTGAAGAGACCGCCAGCTATAATATTGATATTGATGAGGTGATAGCGCTTGCCCGTCAGCAGAAGGAATATCACTGATGCCAATCATGCAAATAGGCTCGTTACACTTGCTGGTCAACCGTAAGGCGATTAAGAATCTGCATATCAGCGTGCTGCCGCCTGATGGCAAAGTCCGCGTTTCAGCGCCGGAACATATGACGGAGACGGCGATTCGTATGGCGGTTGCTTCACGCTTTCGCTGGATCAGAAAACAGCAGCAGGATTTCGCCAGACAGCCTCGTCAATCAGAGAGGGAAATGGTCAGCGGAGAGTGCCACTATCTTTGGGGCCGAAGATATCGCCTACTTGTGATTGAGCGTCACGGGCGTCACGAAGTAAAAGTTGCGGGAAATAATAAGCTCCAGCTTTATGTTCAACCGGGAACCCGTGATGAAAATAAGGCATTGGCGTTAAGTGAATTTTATCGACATGAACTAAAACAGCAGGTGGCTAAGCTTCTACCTGAATGGCAGGACCGAATCGGTGTTCCCCTAACATTCTGGGGCATCAAAAAGATGAAAACCTTTTGGGGCACCTGTAACACTACAACAAAACGAATCTGGCTCAATCTGGAGCTAATTAAGAAGCCGCCGGAGTGTCTGGAGTATATTCTGGTGCATGAACTGGTTCATCTTCTGGAACGTCACCATAATGCTCGCTTCCGGTTGCATATGGATCGGTTTATTCCTGACTGGCGTGAGCGTCGGGATTTGTTAAATAATATGCCGTTAGCGTTTGAGGCATGGGAGTATTGATTGAGCCTGTAACTGTTTTTTGTCCATAAATTAACCTTCATTTGATGCTGGATTGAACATATCAAAATCAGACAATTACACAAATCTATGTACAGGCTCTTCAATTTGTTTTTGATCGCTGATGTGACTGACAACAAACGCTCACGGAACACTAAATCCCGCTCTTCAGACGTTAACTCGCCTCGCTCAATAAGCTCTCTGATAGAATCTCGTGGCGTTGGCGTGACTACTTCAAAACAAAAAGTCTCACCATTTTTCTCGGCGACAAAGTCTGGTCCAGCATCCTTGCTTTTAATGTCGCTAAAGCCCATCTCCATAAGGTAGCCTGAGTTTAACGGACACTCCTTCGTAAGGAGCTAAGGCTACGCTGTAAGCAGAAACGCAAGTTCAGAGCGACTACGAACTCGAACCACAATCTGCCAGTTGCGCCAAATCTGCTGAACCAGACGTTCGCTCCTACAGCACCAAATCAGGTCTGGGTGGCGGACCTGACGTATGTTGCCACACAGGAGGGATGGTTGTACCTCGCTGGCATCAAAGATGTTTATACGTGCGAAATTGTCGGCTACGCCATGGGAGAGCGCATGACAAAAGAGCTGACAGGTAAAGCCCTGTTTATGGCGCTCAGGAGCCAGCGCCCACCTGCCGGGCTAATCCACCACTCTGATCGAGGTTCACAGTACTGCGCATACGATTACCGGGTCATACAGGAGCAGTTTGGTCTGAAAACATCAATGTCGCGTAAAGGTAACTGTTACGACAACGCTCCGATGGAAAGCTTCTGGGGAACGCTGAAAAATGAGAGCCTGAGCCACTATCGTTTTAATAACCGGGATGAAGCCATCTCAGTAATACGGGAATACATTGAGATTTTCTACAATCGTCAGCGTCGTCACTCTCGTCTGGGGAATATCTCCTCGGCAGCCTTCAGGGAAAAATATCATCAGATGACTGCTTAAAAAAAGAACAAATGGTAGTGTCCGCTATTGCCAGTACACCTCAGGTATCAAAAAGCGATAGATGCAGCTAATACACAACATAACCAAGAAATAAATCATTAAACGACAACACTTAATACCATATTGTGAAGATGTTCAGACATGGCGGAATTCCCCTATTCTTTGTTGGCGCTTACAACAGACTATATTCCGCCATATCTGTCTTTATTGTGTATAAACCATCGATACTGATGTTTGATAGTGCTAAATAATCATTGGCGCAATCACAAAGCCTAATGCCACTCCAGCAATAATTCCCCCCAACCCAGGCAGCATAAATGGATGATTCAGCACATATTTGCCTACACGAGTTGTGCCGGTAGTATCAAATTCCATGGCAGCCAGTGATGTTGGATACGTTGGCAGTACAAATACTCCGGTGACGGCCACATAGGACGCCAGAATTGCCCAGGTGGGCACGTCAAGCGCGACGGCAAGCGGGATAATTAACGGCGTGGTCGCACCTTGCGAGTAGAGCAGCGCGCAAGTGCCAAAAAGAACCAGCGCCAACAACATCGGATACGCCTGCAAAATATCACCAGCAATATCTTTAATCTCAGTTAAATGCGCATCAATAAAAGTGGTGCCTAAGGTTACAATGCCGAGAATTACCGCCAGCGAACTCATCCCCGCACGGAATGTGGAGGTGAGAATAATGGCATCGGTCGCCGTCTTACACAGCACCACCATCAGGCAGGCGGCAGAGAGCATACAGATAATAATGATATCGCGTGTTTCCATCGGTTTACCGATATCAAAACCCGGACGCAGTTGGGGGAAGGCAGCAAGAATAACAATAGCGACCGTCGCCAGCAGGAACAATCCGACGGAGAGCGTCGCACCTGGCTTGATGCTGCTATTATTCTCGTATTTTTGCACCAGTCCTTTTTGCAGGCGCTCAAGGTAGACCTCGTCATCCTGCAACTCACATCCCTGTCGGGAAGCAATAAAAGCGGCGACCATCGCGGCAGCAAAAGAGGTGGGAAGACATACCGACATCACTTGAATAAAACTGACACCGTTTACCTCCATAATAGTGAGCATAGCCGCCATTGCGGCGCTGATCGGCGAACCGGAAATCGCAACCTGCGAAGCGACAACCGAACCGGCAAGCGTGCGGGAAGGACGGATACCGGACTCTTTCGCCACTTCAGCAATCACCGGCAGCGTGGAAAAAACAATAAACCCAGTACCGGCCATAATGGTCATAGACCAGGTGATAATCGGCGCGATTATGTTGATATATTTCGGGTTACGCCGCATAAAATTACCAGCGACGCGTACCAGATAATCCATTCCGCCTGCGGCCTGTAAGGCTGAGGCCGCCACAACAACGGTCATAATAATCAGGATCACGTCGACTGGCGGCGACCCCATAGGCAGACCAAATCCCAGAGTCAGAATGGCAAGCCCAAGCCCGCCACATAAACCAATACCGATTCCCCCCTGGCGAATACCAAAAAATATTGCACCAAGTACTACGATAATTTCCAGCCAAACCATAATGTTCTCCGTTATAAATATAATTCAGTTAAAAGCGAATAACTTTCTGGCTGCGATTTAAATGATTATTGGGTTAAAAGATAATGTTTACCGACACGATTTTCGTACCATTTTATTCCGGCGCGAACGAGTGACGCCGTTGAGTCAATATAGCGGGAAGGCTGCTCTTTAACGGCTTGCGCCAGAATAACCGGAATTTCTGTACAACCAAGAACAAGGATTTCTGCACCGCGGGAAAATAATATTTCAGCCTGCTCATTCATCAACTTTTGTGCGTGCGCTATATTGCCAGCTTTCAAGGAATAAATACTTTCCATCACTTTTTTCTGACCGTCGGCATCGGGGCTGACACAGGTAAATCCCAGCGACTCAATTCCTTTTTGGTATAAACCCATATATAGCGTGGCATTGGTGGCTAACAAGCCAATTCGGGTTTTACCACAGGCGCGAACTTCATTGATCGTAGTTTCTACGATACTTAATATATCAATATGACAAGCATCTTTTAATTCTTTGAACCAGTAATGCGCGGTATTACAGGGAATAACAATACATTCTGCCCCGGCATCTTCCAGCTTATGCATATAATCACGCATAACGGGTAATGGTGAACGCCCATGATGCATTAATGCATCGGTACGGTCAGGAATATCCGGGATCGAAGAAATAATTAAAGGAATATGTTCCTGATCACATTGTGCAGCGGTAAAAGTTACAAATTTATTAAACAGGTCGACGGTAGCTGCCGGCCCCATTCCACCGAGTACACCAATTAAACCTTTCACAATACCTGCCTCTCAAAACGTTAATGACAATACGCGGTAAATAACTGCTGCTCTCTTTTTTAACAGTCGAAATGGGCGATGAGAAATGCAAGGTTGTACAAGGCGATGCAAGACACGCATGATGCAGCTATGGAACATTCCGCTTATTCACCATAGTGATGATGTATTCTGGTTATCTGACGGAAAAATTTCGTTTTTTTGGCGAAATGTGATATCAACGTCAATACCGGAAATGAAGGGGTTATGCACAAAACGAATGATAAAGGCCAGGTTGTGCTAATTGAGAACATTATTTTTATTGCCGGGATGTTTTATTATGTCTTTGGATTGAAAATACAGGTGCCATGGTAATGAAGAATATCGAGACAAAATGGTTATACGATTTCCTGACACTGGAAGCCTGTCGCCATTTTTCTCAGGCGGCAAAAGAGCGTAATCTTTCGCAACCCGCATTCAGCCGACGAATTAAGGCGCTGGAGGCAGCGATCGGCGTTGTTTTATTCGATCGCACGACCACCCCTTTACAATTAACCGAAGAGGGCAAGCTCTTTCATTCCCAGACTCGCAGCTTATTACAGCAGCTTGAATGCAATTTGGGGGAGTTAAACGGCCAGAGTTTACTCGGCGTTCCCAACATTAAAATTGCAGCCGCGCACTCACTATCCCTGAGCGTATTACCCAAACTGGTGCATTCACTTACCGCCTATGGCGGAGAATTTGTCTATCATGTTGAAGCCATTGATGTTGTCCAGGCCGTAAATACGTTACGCGAAGGCAAGAGTGACTTTATTATTTCGTTTCGCGATGAAGATCTTATGCAATCGCCTTTTTGCTGCCTGAAACTGTTTGAATCTGAGTTGTACCCGGTATGTGCCGCCGACGCACAGGGGCACCCTGTATTCGATATCACTCAGCCCCAGGTTCCTTTGCTCAACTATACCGCCACATCTTATATGGGCAGGTTGGTCAATCGTCATCTGGCAGAGGTTGGAGGTATTACCGGGCGCACGATATTTATCTCTTCGATGAGCGAGTTATTAAAGAATATGGCGCTCAACGGATACGGCATTGCCTGGTTACCGATCTGGTCGATCGTCGATGAACTACAGACCAAACGTCTGATATGCCTTGATGCTGCTAAATTGACAGTCCCCATTCAGGCTTATATTTACCGAATGAACACCCGACTGAATAGAACCGCCGAGAACCTCTGGCGTATTTTACAGGAACATATGCCAGACGATTTAATCCAGCAGATATCAATGGAAGAGCCAGCACGCCGCAATTGACGACGTGCAATAAATATCCTCCGGCATAGCCGGAGGTTTTTCAAATGCGCCTATAAGGCTCTCTTACCAGCCGCGCCCTAACAGGCGCACACGATCTGACATTTGCATCCAACTTCGTTACTTACGGTCCGTAAACGGGCTGCCCGGACAGGGAATCGATAACTGCTCTCCCATTTTATCCTCTTCAAGCTGGTGCTTTATGTAATCCTGTATCTTCGCCGTGTTCTTACCCACTGTATCGACGTAGTCCCCCCTGCACCAGAACTCCCTGTTCCTGTATTTGAATTTCAAATCACCAAACTGCTCGTAAAGCATCAGACTGCTTTTCCCTTTCAGATATCCCATAAAGCCGGATACGCTCATTTTGGGCGGGATCTCCACAAGCATATGGATATGATCTGCACAGCATTCAGCTTCCAGAATCCGTACACTTTTCCACTCACACAGCTTTCTCAAAATACTGCCTGTTGCTCTACGCTTCTCTCTGTAGAACACCTGTCTTCGGTATTTTGGCGCAAAAACTATGTGATATTTACAGTTCCATCGGGTGTGCGCTAAGCTCTTTTCGTTCCCCATTTGAACCCCTTTTGATTTCTTGTTTGACTCTTGCAGTTGCCAGACCGCAAGGTGTTTTAACAAATCCGAGGATCTTAGTATGAATATGGAAGAAATTGTGGCCCTTAGTGTAAAGCATAACGTCTCGGATCTACACCTGTGCAGCGCCTGGCCCGCACGATGGCGTATTCGCGGGAGAATGGAAGCTGCGCCGTTTGACGCGCCGGACGTCGAAGAGCTACTGCGGGAGTGGCTGGATGACGATCAGCGGGCAATATTGCTGGAGAATGGTCAGCTGGATTTTGCTGTGTCGCTGGCGGAAAACCAGCGATTGCGCGGCAGTGCGTTCGCACAACGGCAAGGTATTTCTCTGGCGTTACGGCTGTTACCTTCGCACTGCCCGCAGCTCGAACAGCTTGGCGCACCACCGGTATTGCCGGAATTACTCAAGAGCGAGAATGGCCTGATTCTGGTGACGGGGGCGACGGGGAGCGGCAAATCTACCACGCTGGCGGCGATGGTTGGCTATCTCAATCAACATGCCGATGCGCATATTCTGACGCTGGAAGATCCTGTGGAATATCTCTATTCGGGGAGCTACACGCGACAACCAGGAATGCAGCCGTAACTGCAGCAACGACGGGCAAAATGCGCATGGGATTTTCCTTGCTGTATTTTTGTTAAGTGTAGATGACAACAGGAAAAAAAGAGAAAGAAAGGAGGCCCAATATCCTGGGCCTCATCGTCAGTTATTGCAGCTTTTCAAGAATGCGCCAGGCCGCCTCGACACGGACAGGGTTAGGATAGCTTTTGTTTGCCAGCATCACGATGCCAAGGTTTTTTTCTGGAACGAAGGCTACGTAGCTGCCAAATCCACCAGTGGAGCCCGTTTTATGCACCCATGAGGCTTTCACTGCGGGGGCGGGCGGGTTTACCTCAACGGCGGGAAGCGCTGCCAATGCCACTTTGCTGTCGCTGCCGTTGATGATCGAATCAGCTTTCAGCGGCCAGTTCAGCATCTCCCAGCCTAATCCCTGGTACATATCGCCAATACGCCAGTAGCGAGACTGCGCAAGCGCAATGCCCTGCTGGAGCGTTTTCTCCTGAACGTGGCTGGCATCCATGTTGGCCTGAACCCAGCGGGCCATATCAATAACGCTGGATTTCACGCCATAGGCTTCGGCGTCAAGTTGTCCCGGAGAAACGTGTACGGGCTTCCCTTCGCGATAGCCCCAGGCATAATCTTTTTGTTCGTTCTGCGGAACCGTAATCCAGGTATGCGCCAGTTTTAATGGTTGCAGGACGCGTCTGGTCATTGCCTCTTCGTAACTCATTCCTGAGGGTTTCACCGCCAGCGCGCCAAACAGACCAATGCTGGAGTTAGCGTAAAGTCGCTTAGCGCCCGGAGTCCATTGCGGCTGCCAGTTTTGATAAAAATGCAGTAATGCGGCTTTATCCCTAACGTCATCGGGGATCTGCAGCGGTAGGCCGCCTGCCGTATAGGTGGCTAAGTGCAGCAGGCGGATACCCTGCCACTGTTTGCCTGTCAGTTCTGGCCAGTATTTCGTGACCGGATCGCTGAGCTTAATTTCGCCGCGGGCGATAGCATCGCCGCCCAACACGCCGTTAAACGTCTTACTAACCGATCCTAGCTCAAACAGCGTTTGCTGCGTGACTGGGTGGTTATTGGCGATATCGGCTTTACCCCAGGTGAAATAATAGGGTTTTCCCTGGTAGATAACGGCAACGGCCATACCCGGAATAGCCTGCTCCTGCATCAACGGGGTGATGGTGCGATTAACGATATCGGCAATCTGTTGTTCTGTTTTTGCGGCAGCAAATGTGGAGAAAGAGGCTGTCAGCAGCAGAGCGCAGCATAACGATTTTTTCATCATGAAATCAGTTCCGTAATTAAAAGCAAAAAGGTGTCCGGGCCCGTCAGACGCAATCAGTGTGTTTGATTTGCACCGTGTTGACAAACGGTTAAATTTAGCAGCAGATATAAGTTTTTCCTAAATTCCACGTGTGTTTTTTATTAGCTTCAAAAATCACTATTTCACGAAGAATTTAGACTGCTTCTCACACATTGTAACATTATTTACAACCACCTTTCAATCATTTT
>NZ_JBJQMC010000036.1:0-26343 GCF_046486085.1 Escherichia sp. WS568 | reverse complement strand
GCCGGGCGACAACATCAAAATGGTTGTTACCCTGATCCACCCGATCGCGATGGACGACGGTCTGCGTTTCGCAATCCGTGAAGGCGGCCGTACCGTTGGCGCGGGCGTTGTTGCTAAAGTTCTGGGCTAATTACACGTTAATTAGTTTCGAATTAAAAAGGGCGCTTCGGCGTCCTTTTTGCTGCCCGTAATTTGAGCTCGAAATATTTAGTCGTAATTTCACTCGCTGAACTATGGCGCAAATTAAACTGTGCTATTGTAATCATAACCATTCTCATTTACACTTTGCGCAGAATTTGAACGGGAGCAATCATGTACGTTTGTTTGTGTAATGGTGTAAGTGACAAAAAAATTCGCCAGGCAGTCCGTCAGTTTCATCCGCAATCTTTCCAACAATTGCGTAAGTTTATTCCTGTGGGAAATCAATGCGGTAAGTGCATTCGCGCCGCGCGCGAAGTGATGCAGGACGAGTTGATGCAGATGCCAGAATTTAAAGAGATTGCCTGAAGCCCACGCTTATTTTTTGACATCCCGCTAGCCCCATCTACGCTCTAATAGTGGAAGCGGAGGGACTATAAAATGAAAGGTGATGTTAAAATCATAAATTATCTCAATAAACTATTGGGAAATGAGCTTGTCGCAATCAATCAGTATTTTCTCCATGCCCGGATGTTTAAAAACTGGGGCCTGATGCGTCTCAATGACGTCGAATACCATGAATCTATTGATGAGATGAAACACGCTGATAAATATATCGAGCGTATTTTGTTTTTAGAAGGAATCCCTAACTTACAGGATTTAGGCAAACTGGGGATTGGTGAAGATGTCGAGGAGATGCTGCAATCCGACCTGCGATTAGAACTGGAAGGCGCGAAGGATCTCCGTGAGGCTATCGCGTATGCCGACAGCGTTCATGACTATGTTAGCCGTGATATGATGATCGAGATCCTTGCCGATGAAGAAGGTCATATTGACTGGCTCGAAACTGAGCTGGATCTCATCGGTAAAATCGGTTTACAAAATTACCTGCAATCACAAATAAAAGTTAAAGATTAACGGCCTGCCAGCAAACTATCCCAGCCTACAACGAAACCCGCAGCCGCCAGAAATGGCCCAAACGGCAGCGGGTTTTTTAATGACTCTTTTCCTCTCATGAGCAGACCAATAACTACGGCTCCGCAAGCGAATGAGGCAGCAAGGAAAACCAGTCGTGGCAAGAAGGTCCATGTATGCCAGGCACCAAGGGCGGCGAGAAACTTCACATCACCATAGCCTAATCCTTCTTTATGACGCAGTATGCGATACCCCCAGTAAATGACAGCGAATGTGCCGTAACCAATAATCGCCCCCCATAACGCATCGGCTAAACCGTCAGGATTACAAACCTGATAGAACAAAAGACCTGACCAGAGTAACGGGCAGGTAAATCTGTCAGGTAACAAGCCATGCTTTGCATCCCAGAAAAAAAGTAGGGCTGATAAACAAGCGTACAAAATCAGAAAGGGAAGGGTAGCGTCCATAAAACATCCTCTGTAATTGGAGTATCACCATCGAATAACTCCGGATGCTCAGCAACAGAGAAATCGCTGATTTGTTAACCTGGTCCCGGTGAAAAACGCTATCTTCACAACTTTACAAATTTCGTGGAATACAGCTCGCAATCTGCGCGTTGCGATTAATTTCTACCCGATGCTTGCGTCAGGCTCAGATTTGCGTATAATGCGCGGGCTTGTCGTAGTTGACAGCAGGTTCAATCTGAACCTCAGTTAGCCGAATTTGGCTACCTAACAATGCTCCCAATCGGGGAGCTACGTAAGAACGGTTACACTCTCCCATCAATCGTAATGGGTCTGAGGAGTAATCATTTTCGTTTATAAAATAATTGGAGCTCTGGTCTCATGCAGAACCAAAGAATCCGTATCCGCCTGAAAGCGTTTGATCATCGTCTGATCGATCAAGCAACCGCGGAAATCGTCGAGACTGCCAAGCGCACTGGTGCGCAGGTCCGTGGTCCGATCCCGCTGCCGACACGCAAAGAGCGCTTCACTGTTCTGATCTCCCCGCACGTCAACAAAGACGCGCGCGATCAGTACGAAATCCGTACTCACTTGCGTCTGGTTGACATCGTTGAGCCAACCGAGAAAACCGTTGATGCTCTGATGCGTCTGGATCTGGCTGCCGGTGTAGACGTGCAGATCAGCCTGGGTTAATCAGGTCATTGAGCGATTGAGAGGTTGAAACAATGATTGGTTTAGTCGGTAAAAAAGTGGGTATGACCCGTATCTTCACAGAAGACGGCGTTTCTATCCCAGTAACCGTAATCGAAGTTGAAGCAAACCGCGTTACTCAGGTTAAAGACCTGGCTAACGATGGCTACCGTGCTATTCAGGTAACCACCGGTGCTAAAAAAGCTAACCGTGTGACCAAGCCTGAAGCTGGCCACTTCGCTAAAGCTGGCGTAGAAGCTGGCCGTGGTCTGTGGGAATTCCGCCTGGCTGAAGGCGAAGAGTTCACTGTAGGTCAGAGCATTAGCGTTGAACTGTTTGCTGACGTTAAAAAAGTTGACGTAACTGGCACCTCTAAAGGTAAAGGTTTCGCAGGTACCGTTAAGCGCTGGAACTTCCGTACCCAGGACGCTACTCACGGTAACTCCTTGTCTCACCGCGTTCCGGGTTCTATCGGTCAGAACCAGACTCCGGGCAAAGTGTTCAAAGGCAAGAAAATGGCAGGTCAGATGGGTAACGAACGTGTAACCGTTCAGAGCCTTGACGTAGTACGCGTTGACGCTGAGCGCAACCTGCTGCTGGTTAAAGGTGCTGTCCCGGGTGCAACCGGTAGCGACCTGATCGTTAAACCAGCTGTGAAGGCGTAAGGAGATAGCAATGGAATTAGTATTGAAAGACGCGCAGAGCGCGCTGACTGTTTCCGAAACTACCTTCGGTCGTGATTTCAACGAAGCGCTGGTTCACCAGGTTGTTGTTGCTTATGCAGCTGGTGCTCGTCAGGGTACTCGTGCTCAGAAGACTCGTGCTGAAGTAACTGGTTCCGGTAAAAAACCGTGGCGCCAGAAAGGCACCGGCCGTGCGCGTTCTGGTTCTATCAAGAGCCCGATCTGGCGTTCTGGTGGCGTGACCTTTGCTGCTCGTCCGCAGGACCACAGTCAAAAAGTTAACAAGAAGATGTACCGCGGCGCGCTGAAAAGCATCCTGTCCGAACTGGTACGTCAGGATCGTCTGATCGTTGTCGAGAAGTTCTCTGTAGAAGCGCCGAAAACTAAGCTGCTGGCACAGAAACTGAAAGACATGGCTCTGGAAGATGTGCTGATCATCACCGGTGAGCTGGACGAAAACCTGTTCCTGGCTGCGCGCAACCTGCACAAGGTTGACGTACGCGATGCAACTGGTATCGACCCGGTTAGCCTGATCGCCTTCGACAAAGTCGTAATGACTGCTGATGCTGTTAAGCAAGTTGAGGAGATGCTGGCATGATTCGTGAAGAACGTCTGCTGAAGGTGCTGCGTGCACCGCACGTTTCTGAAAAAGCGTCTACTGCGATGGAAAAATCTAACACCATCGTACTCAAAGTTGCTAAAGACGCGACCAAAGCAGAAATCAAAGCTGCTGTGCAGAAACTGTTTGAAGTCGAAGTCGAAGTCGTTAACACCCTGGTAGTTAAAGGGAAAGTTAAACGTCACGGACAGCGTATCGGTCGTCGTAGCGACTGGAAAAAAGCTTACGTCACCCTGAAAGAAGGCCAGAATCTGGACTTCGTTGGCGGCGCTGAGTAAGTCGGAGGAGTAATACAATGGCAGTTGTTAAATGTAAACCGACATCTCCGGGTCGTCGCCACGTTGTTAAAGTGGTTAACCCTGAGCTGCACAAGGGCAAACCTTTTGCTCCGTTGCTGGAAAAAAACAGCAAATCCGGTGGTCGTAACAACAATGGCCGTATCACCACTCGTCATATCGGTGGTGGCCACAAGCAGGCTTACCGTATTGTTGACTTCAAACGCAACAAAGACGGTATCCCGGCAGTTGTTGAACGTCTTGAGTACGATCCGAACCGTTCCGCGAACATCGCGCTGGTTCTGTACAAAGACGGTGAACGCCGTTACATCCTGGCCCCTAAAGGCCTGAAAGCTGGCGACCAGATTCAGTCTGGCGTTGATGCTGCAATCAAACCAGGTAACACCCTGCCGATGCGCAACATCCCGGTTGGTTCTACTGTTCATAACGTAGAAATGAAACCAGGTAAAGGCGGTCAGCTGGCACGTTCCGCTGGTACTTACGTTCAGATCGTTGCTCGTGATGGTGCTTATGTCACCCTGCGTCTGCGTTCTGGTGAAATGCGTAAAGTAGAAGCAGACTGCCGTGCAACTCTGGGCGAAGTTGGCAATGCTGAGCATATGCTGCGCGTTCTGGGTAAAGCAGGTGCTGCACGCTGGCGTGGTGTTCGTCCGACCGTTCGCGGTACCGCGATGAACCCGGTAGACCACCCACATGGTGGTGGTGAAGGTCGTAACTTTGGTAAGCACCCGGTAACTCCGTGGGGCGTTCAGACCAAAGGTAAGAAGACCCGCAGCAACAAGCGTACTGATAAATTCATCGTACGTCGCCGTAGCAAATAATTTTAGAGGATAAGCCATGCCACGTTCTCTCAAGAAAGGTCCTTTTATTGACCTGCACTTGCTGAAGAAGGTAGAGAAAGCGGTGGAAAGCGGAGACAAGAAGCCCCTGCGCACTTGGTCCCGTCGTTCAACGATCTTTCCTAACATGATCGGTTTGACCATCGCTGTCCATAATGGTCGTCAGCACGTTCCGGTATTTGTAACCGACGAAATGGTCGGTCACAAACTGGGTGAATTCGCACCGACTCGTACTTATCGCGGCCACGCTGCTGATAAAAAAGCGAAGAAGAAATAAGGTAGGAGGAAGAGATGGAAACTATCGCTAAACATCGCCATGCTCGTTCTTCTGCTCAGAAGGTTCGCCTTGTTGCTGACCTGATTCGCGGTAAGAAAGTGTCGCAGGCTCTGGATATTTTGACCTACACCAACAAGAAAGCGGCTGTACTGGTCAAGAAAGTTCTGGAATCTGCCATTGCTAACGCTGAACACAACGATGGCGCTGACATTGACGATCTGAAAGTTACGAAAATTTTCGTAGACGAAGGCCCGAGCATGAAGCGCATTATGCCGCGTGCAAAAGGTCGTGCAGATCGCATCCTGAAGCGCACCAGCCACATCACTGTGGTTGTGTCCGATCGCTGAGACTCTGGAGACTAGCAATGGGTCAGAAAGTACATCCTAATGGTATTCGCCTGGGTATTGTAAAACCATGGAACTCTACCTGGTTTGCGAACACCAAAGAATTCGCTGACAACCTGGACAGCGATTTTAAAGTACGTCAGTACCTGACTAAGGAACTGGCTAAAGCGTCCGTATCTCGTATCGTTATCGAGCGTCCGGCTAAGAGCATCCGTGTAACCATTCACACTGCTCGCCCGGGTATCGTTATCGGTAAAAAAGGTGAAGACGTAGAAAAACTGCGTAAGGTCGTAGCGGACATCGCTGGCGTTCCTGCACAGATCAACATCGCCGAAGTTCGTAAGCCTGAACTGGACGCAAAACTGGTTGCTGACAGCATCACTTCTCAGCTGGAACGTCGCGTTATGTTCCGTCGTGCTATGAAGCGTGCTGTACAGAACGCAATGCGTCTGGGCGCTAAAGGTATTAAAGTTGAAGTTAGCGGCCGTCTGGGCGGCGCGGAAATCGCACGTACCGAATGGTACCGCGAAGGTCGCGTACCGCTGCACACTCTGCGTGCTGACATCGACTACAACACCTCTGAAGCGCACACCACTTACGGTGTAATCGGCGTTAAAGTGTGGATCTTCAAAGGCGAGATCCTGGGTGGTATGGCTGCTGTTGAACAACCGGAAAAACCGGCTGCTCAGCCTAAAAAGCAGCAGCGTAAAGGCCGTAAATAAGGAGCGTCGCTGATGTTACAACCAAAGCGTACAAAATTCCGTAAAATGCACAAAGGCCGTAACCGCGGTCTGGCGCAGGGTACGGATGTTAGCTTCGGCAGCTTCGGTCTGAAAGCTGTTGGCCGTGGTCGTCTGACTGCACGTCAGATCGAAGCAGCACGTCGTGCTATGACCCGTGCAGTTAAGCGTCAAGGTAAGATCTGGATCCGTGTGTTCCCGGACAAACCGATCACTGAAAAGCCGCTGGCAGTGCGTATGGGTAAAGGTAAAGGTAACGTGGAGTATTGGGTTGCCTTGATTCAGCCGGGTAAAGTCCTGTATGAAATGGACGGTGTTCCGGAAGAGCTGGCCCGTGAAGCATTCAAGCTGGCAGCAGCGAAACTGCCGATTAAAACCACCTTTGTAACTAAGACGGTGATGTAATGAAAGCAAAAGAGCTGCGTGAGAAGAGCGTTGAAGAGCTGAACACCGAGCTGCTGAACCTGCTGCGTGAGCAGTTCAACCTGCGTATGCAGGCTGCAAGTGGCCAGCTGCAACAGTCTCACCTGTTGAAGCAAGTGCGTCGCGATGTCGCACGCGTTAAGACTTTACTGAACGAGAAGGCGGGTGCGTAATGACCGATAAAATCCGTACTCTGCAAGGTCGCGTTGTTAGCGACAAAATGGAGAAATCCATTGTTGTTGCTATCGAACGTTTTGTGAAACACCCGATCTACGGTAAATTCATCAAGCGTACGACCAAACTGCACGTACATGACGAGAACAACGAATGCGGTATCGGTGACGTGGTTGAAATCCGCGAATGCCGTCCGCTGTCCAAGACTAAATCCTGGACGCTGGTTCGCGTTGTAGAGAAAGCGGTTCTGTAATACAGTACACTCTCTCGATACGAATAAACGGCTCAGAAATGAGCCGTTTATTTTTTCTACCCATATCCTTGAAGCGGTGTTATAATGCCGCGCCCTCGATATGGGGATTTTTAACGACCTGATTTTCGGGTCTCAGTAGTAGTTGACATTAGCGGAGCACTAAAATGATCCAAGAACAGACTATGCTGAACGTCGCCGACAACTCCGGTGCACGTCGCGTAATGTGTATCAAGGTTCTGGGTGGCTCGCACCGTCGCTACGCAGGCGTAGGCGACATCATCAAGATCACCATCAAAGAAGCAATTCCGCGTGGTAAGGTCAAAAAAGGTGATGTGCTGAAGGCGGTAGTGGTGCGCACCAAGAAGGGTGTTCGTCGCCCGGACGGTTCTGTCATTCGCTTCGATGGTAATGCTTGTGTTCTTCTGAACAACAACAGCGAGCAGCCTATCGGTACGCGTATTTTTGGGCCGGTAACTCGTGAGCTTCGTAGTGAGAAGTTCATGAAAATTATCTCTCTGGCACCAGAAGTACTCTAAGGAGCGAATCATGGCAGCGAAAATCCGTCGTGATGACGAAGTTATCGTGTTAACCGGTAAAGATAAAGGTAAACGCGGTAAAGTTAAGAATGTCCTGTCTTCCGGCAAGGTCATTGTTGAAGGTATCAACCTGGTTAAGAAACATCAGAAGCCGGTTCCGGCCCTGAACCAACCGGGTGGCATCGTTGAAAAAGAAGCCGCTATTCAGGTTTCCAACGTAGCAATCTTCAATGCGGCAACCGGCAAGGCTGACCGTGTAGGCTTTAGATTCGAAGACGGTAAAAAAGTCCGTTTCTTCAAGTCTAACAGCGAAACTATCAAGTAATTTGGAGTAGTACGATGGCGAAACTGCATGATTACTACAAAGACGAAGTAGTTAAAAAACTCATGACTGAGTTTAACTACAATTCTGTCATGCAAGTCCCTCGGGTCGAGAAGATCACCCTGAACATGGGTGTTGGTGAAGCGATCGCTGACAAAAAACTGCTGGATAACGCAGCAGCAGACCTGGCAGCAATCTCTGGTCAAAAACCGCTGATCACCAAAGCACGCAAATCTGTTGCAGGCTTCAAAATCCGTCAGGGCTATCCGATCGGCTGTAAAGTAACTCTGCGTGGCGAACGCATGTGGGAGTTCTTTGAGCGCCTGATCACTATTGCTGTACCTCGTATCCGTGACTTCCGTGGCCTGTCCGCTAAGTCTTTCGACGGTCGTGGTAACTACAGCATGGGTGTCCGTGAGCAGATCATCTTCCCAGAAATCGACTACGATAAAGTCGACCGCGTTCGTGGTTTGGATATTACCATTACCACTACTGCGAAATCTGACGAAGAAGGCCGCGCTCTGCTGGCTGCCTTTGACTTCCCGTTCCGCAAGTAAGGTAGGGTTACTAAATGGCTAAGCAATCAATGAAAGCACGCGAAGTAAAACGCGTAGCTTTAGCTGATAAATACTTCGCGAAACGCGCTGAACTGAAAGCGATCATCTCTGATGTGAACGCTTCCGACGAAGATCGTTGGAACGCTGTTCTCAAGCTGCAGACTCTGCCGCGTGATTCCAGCCCGTCTCGTCAGCGTAACCGCTGCCGTCAAACAGGTCGTCCGCATGGTTTCCTGCGGAAGTTCGGGTTGAGCCGTATTAAGGTCCGTGAAGCCGCTATGCGCGGTGAAATCCCGGGTCTGAAAAAGGCTAGCTGGTAATTGTCACCAATTGAATCACGGGAGTAAAGACAGATGAGCATGCAAGATCCGATCGCGGATATGCTGACCCGTATCCGTAACGGTCAGGCCGCGAACAAAGCTGCGGTCACCATGCCTTCCTCCAAGCTGAAAGTGGCAATCGCCAACGTGCTGAAGGAAGAAGGTTTTATTGAAGATTTTAAAGTTGAAGGCGACACCAAGCCTGAACTGGAACTTACTCTGAAGTATTTCCAGGGCAAAGCTGTTGTAGAAAGCATTCAGCGTGTCAGCCGCCCAGGTCTGCGCATCTATAAACGTAAAGATGAGCTGCCGAAAGTTATGGCGGGTCTGGGTATCGCAGTTGTTTCTACCTCTAAAGGTGTTATGACTGATCGTGCAGCGCGCCAGGCTGGTCTTGGTGGCGAAATTATCTGCTACGTAGCCTAATCGGAGGAAAAAATGTCTCGTGTTGCTAAAGCACCGGTCGTTGTTCCTGCCGGCGTTGATGTAAAAATCAACGGTCAGGTTATTACGATCAAAGGTAAAAACGGCGAGCTGACTCGTACTCTCAACGATGCTGTTGAAGTTAAACATGCAGATAATACCCTGACCTTCGGTCCGCGTGATGGTTACGCAGACGGTTGGGCACAGGCTGGTACCGCGCGTGCCCTGCTGAACTCAATGGTTATCGGTGTTACCGAAGGCTTCACTAAGAAGCTGCAGCTGGTTGGTGTAGGTTACCGTGCAGCGGTTAAAGGCAATGTGATTAACCTGTCTCTGGGTTTCTCTCATCCTGTTGACCATCAGCTGCCTGCGGGTATCACTGCTGAATGTCCGACTCAGACTGAAATCGTGCTGAAAGGCGCTGATAAGCAGGTGATTGGCCAGGTTGCAGCGGATCTGCGCGCCTACCGTCGTCCTGAGCCTTACAAAGGCAAGGGTGTTCGTTACGCCGACGAAGTCGTGCGTACCAAAGAGGCTAAGAAGAAGTAAGGTAACACTATGGATAAGAAATCTGCTCGTATCCGTCGTGCGACCCGCGCACGCCGCAAGCTCCAGGAGCTGGGCGCAACTCGCCTGGTGGTACATCGTACCCCGCGTCACATTTACGCACAGGTAATTGCACCGAACGGTTCTGAAGTTCTGGTAGCTGCTTCTACTGTAGAAAAAGCTATCGCTGAACAACTGAAGTACACCGGTAACAAAGACGCGGCTGCAGCTGTGGGTAAAGCTGTCGCTGAACGCGCTCTGGAAAAAGGCATCAAAGATGTATCCTTTGACCGTTCCGGGTTCCAATATCATGGTCGTGTCCAGGCACTGGCAGATGCTGCCCGTGAAGCTGGCCTTCAGTTCTAAGGTAGAGGTGTAAGATGGCTCACATCGAAAAACAAGCTGGCGAACTGCAGGAAAAGCTGATCGCGGTAAACCGCGTATCTAAAACCGTTAAAGGTGGTCGTATTTTCTCCTTCACAGCTCTGACTGTAGTTGGCGATGGTAACGGTCGCGTTGGTTTTGGTTACGGTAAAGCGCGTGAAGTTCCAGCAGCGATCCAGAAAGCGATGGAAAAAGCCCGTCGCAATATGATTAACGTCGCGCTGAATAACGGCACTCTGCAACACCCTGTTAAAGGTGTTCACACGGGTTCTCGCGTATTCATGCAGCCGGCTTCCGAAGGTACCGGTATCATCGCCGGTGGTGCAATGCGCGCCGTTCTGGAAGTCGCTGGGGTTCATAACGTTCTGGCTAAAGCATATGGTTCCACCAACCCGATCAACGTGGTTCGTGCAACTATTGATGGCCTGGAAAATATGAATTCTCCAGAAATGGTCGCTGCCAAGCGTGGTAAATCCGTTGAAGAAATTCTGGGGAAATAAACCATGGCAAAGACTATTAAAATTACTCAAACCCGCAGTGCAATCGGTCGTCTGCCGAAACACAAGGCAACGCTGCTTGGCCTGGGTCTGCGTCGTATTGGTCACACCGTAGAGCGCGAGGATACTCCTGCTATTCGCGGTATGATCAACGCGGTTTCCTTCATGGTTAAAGTTGAGGAGTAAGAGATGCGTTTAAATACTCTGTCTCCGGCCGAAGGCTCCAAAAAGGCGGGTAAACGCCTGGGTCGTGGTATCGGTTCTGGCCTCGGTAAAACCGGTGGTCGTGGTCACAAAGGTCAGAAGTCTCGTTCTGGCGGTGGCGTACGTCGCGGTTTCGAGGGTGGTCAGATGCCTCTGTACCGTCGTCTGCCGAAATTCGGCTTCACTTCTCGTAAAGCAGCGATTACAGCCGAAGTTCGTCTGTCTGACCTGGCTAAAGTAGAAGGCGGTGTAGTAGACCTGAACACGCTGAAAGCGGCTAACATTATCGGTATCCAGATCGAGTTCGCGAAAGTGATCCTGGCTGGCGAAGTAACGACTCCGGTAACTGTTCGTGGCCTGCGTGTTACTAAAGGCGCTCGTGCTGCTATCGAAGCTGCTGGCGGTAAAATCGAGGAATAAGTAGCAGATGGCTAAACAACCGGGATTAGATTTTCAAAGTGCCAAAGGTGGCTTAGGCGAGCTGAAACGCAGACTGCTGTTTGTTATCGGTGCGCTGATTGTGTTCCGTATTGGCTCTTTTATTCCGATCCCTGGTATTGATGCCGCTGTACTTGCCAAACTGCTTGAGCAACAGCGAGGCACCATCATTGAGATGTTTAACATGTTCTCTGGTGGTGCTCTCAGCCGTGCTTCTATCTTTGCTCTGGGGATCATGCCGTATATTTCGGCGTCGATCATTATCCAGCTGCTGACGGTGGTTCACCCAACGTTGGCAGAAATTAAGAAAGAAGGGGAGTCTGGTCGTCGTAAGATCAGCCAGTACACCCGCTACGGTACTCTGGTGCTGGCAATATTCCAGTCGATCGGTATTGCTACCGGTCTGCCGAATATGCCTGGTATGCAAGGCCTGGTGATTAACCCGGGCTTTGCATTCTACTTCACCGCTGTTGTAAGTCTGGTCACAGGAACCATGTTCCTGATGTGGTTGGGCGAACAGATTACTGAACGAGGTATCGGCAACGGTATTTCAATCATTATCTTCGCCGGTATTGTCGCGGGACTCCCGCCAGCCATTGCCCATACTATCGAGCAAGCGCGTCAAGGCGACCTGCACTTCCTCGTGTTGCTGTTGGTTGCAGTATTAGTATTTGCAGTGACGTTCTTTGTTGTATTTGTTGAGCGTGGTCAACGCCGCATTGTGGTAAACTACGCGAAACGTCAGCAAGGTCGTCGTGTCTATGCTGCACAGAGCACACATTTACCGCTGAAAGTGAATATGGCGGGGGTAATCCCGGCAATCTTCGCTTCCAGTATTATTCTGTTCCCGGCGACCATCGCGTCATGGTTCGGGGGCGGTACTGGTTGGAACTGGCTGACAACAATTTCGCTGTATTTGCAGCCTGGGCAACCGCTTTATGTGTTACTCTATGCGTCTGCAATCATCTTCTTCTGTTTCTTCTACACGGCGTTGGTTTTCAACTCGCGTGAAACAGCAGATAACCTGAAGAAGTCCGGTGCATTTGTACCAGGAATTCGTCCGGGAGAGCAAACGGCGAAGTATATCGATAAAGTAATGACCCGCCTGACCTTGGTTGGTGCGCTGTACATTACTTTTATCTGCCTGATCCCGGAGTTCATGCGTGATGCAATGAAAGTACCGTTCTACTTCGGTGGGACCTCACTGCTTATCGTTGTTGTCGTGATTATGGACTTTATGGCTCAAGTGCAAACTCTGATGATGTCCAGTCAGTATGAGTCTGCATTGAAGAAGGCGAACCTGAAAGGCTACGGCCGATAATTGGTCGCCCGAGAAGTTACGGAGAGTAAAAATGAAAGTTCGTGCTTCCGTCAAGAAATTATGCCGTAACTGCAAAATCGTTAAGCGTGATGGTGTCATCCGTGTGATTTGCAGTGCCGAGCCGAAGCATAAACAGCGCCAAGGCTGATTTTTTCGCATATTTTTCTTGCAAAGTTGGGTTGAGCTGGCTAGATTAGCCAGCCAATCTTTTGTATGTCTGTGCGTTTCCATTTGAGTATCCTGAAAACGGGCTTTTCAGCATGGAACGTACATATTAAATAGTAGGAGTGCATAGTGGCCCGTATAGCAGGCATTAACATTCCTGATCATAAGCATGCCGTAATCGCATTAACTTCGATTTATGGCGTCGGCAAGACCCGTTCTAAAGCCATCCTGGCTGCAGCGGGTATCGCTGAAGATGTTAAGATCAGTGAGCTGTCTGAAGGACAAATCGACACGCTGCGTGACGAAGTTGCCAAATTTGTCGTTGAAGGTGATCTGCGCCGTGAAATCAGCATGAGCATCAAGCGCCTGATGGATCTTGGTTGCTATCGCGGTTTGCGTCATCGTCGTGGTCTCCCGGTTCGCGGTCAGCGTACCAAGACCAACGCACGTACCCGTAAGGGTCCGCGCAAACCGATCAAGAAATAATCGGGGTGATTGAATAATGGCAAAGGCACCAATTCGTGCACGTAAACGTGTAAGAAAACAAGTCTCTGACGGCGTGGCTCATATCCATGCTTCTTTCAACAACACCATCGTGACTATCACTGATCGTCAGGGTAACGCGTTGGGTTGGGCAACAGCCGGTGGTTCCGGTTTCCGTGGTTCTCGCAAATCCACTCCGTTTGCAGCTCAGGTTGCAGCAGAGCGTTGCGCTGACGCCGTGAAAGAATACGGCATCAAGAATCTGGAAGTTATGGTTAAAGGTCCGGGTCCAGGCCGCGAATCTACTATTCGTGCTCTGAACGCCGCAGGTTTCCGCATCACTAACATTACTGATGTGACTCCGATCCCTCATAACGGTTGTCGTCCGCCGAAAAAACGTCGCGTATAACGCCTCGTTTTCCAGGTTTGTTGGAGAAAGAAAATGGCAAGATATTTGGGTCCTAAGCTCAAGCTGAGCCGTCGTGAGGGCACCGACTTATTCCTTAAGTCTGGCGTTCGCGCGATCGATACCAAGTGTAAAATTGAACAAGCTCCTGGCCAGCACGGTGCGCGTAAACCGCGTCTGTCTGACTATGGTGTGCAGTTGCGTGAAAAGCAAAAAGTTCGCCGTATCTATGGTGTGCTGGAGCGTCAGTTCCGTAACTACTACAAAGAAGCAGCACGTCTGAAAGGCAACACCGGTGAAAACCTGTTGGCTCTGCTGGAAGGTCGTCTGGACAACGTTGTATACCGTATGGGCTTCGGTGCCACTCGTGCAGAAGCACGTCAGCTGGTTAGCCATAAAGCAATTATGGTAAACGGTCGTGTTGTTAACATCGCTTCTTATCAGGTTAGTCCGAATGACGTTGTAAGCATTCGTGAGAAAGCGAAGAAGCAGTCTCGCGTGAAAGCCGCTCTGGAGCTGGCTGAGCAGCGTGAAAAGCCAACCTGGCTGGAAGTTGATGCTGGCAAGATGGAAGGTACGTTTAAGCGTAAGCCGGAGCGTTCTGATCTGTCTGCGGACATTAACGAACACCTGATCGTCGAGCTTTACTCCAAGTAAAGCTTAGTACCAAAGAGAGGACACAATGCAGGGTTCTGTGACAGAGTTTCTAAAACCGCGCCTGGTTGATATCGAGCAAGTGAGTTCGACGCACGCCAAGGTGACCCTTGAGCCTTTAGAGCGTGGCTTTGGCCATACTCTGGGTAACGCACTGCGCCGTATTCTGCTCTCATCGATGCCGGGTTGCGCGGTGACCGAGGTTGAGATTGATGGTGTACTACATGAGTACAGCACCAAAGAAGGCGTTCAGGAAGATATCCTGGAAATCCTGCTCAACCTGAAAGGGCTGGCGGTGAGAGTTCAGGGCAAAGATGAAGTTATTCTTACCTTGAATAAATCTGGCATTGGCCCTGTGACTGCAGCCGATATCACCCACGACGGTGATGTCGAAATCGTCAAGCCGCAGCACGTGATCTGCCACCTGACCGATGAGAACGCGTCTATTAGCATGCGTATCAAAGTTCAGCGCGGTCGTGGTTATGTGCCGGCTTCTACCCGAATTCATTCGGAAGAAGATGAGCGCCCAATCGGCCGTCTGCTGGTCGACGCATGCTACAGCCCTGTGGAGCGTATTGCCTACAATGTTGAAGCAGCGCGTGTAGAACAGCGTACCGACCTGGACAAGCTGGTCATCGAAATGGAAACCAACGGCACAATCGATCCTGAAGAGGCGATTCGTCGTGCGGCAACCATTCTGGCTGAACAACTGGAAGCTTTCGTTGACTTACGTGATGTACGTCAGCCTGAAGTGAAAGAAGAGAAACCAGAGTTCGATCCGATCCTGCTGCGCCCTGTTGACGATCTGGAATTGACTGTCCGCTCTGCTAACTGCCTTAAAGCAGAAGCTATCCACTATATCGGTGATCTGGTACAGCGTACCGAGGTTGAGCTCCTTAAAACGCCTAACCTTGGTAAAAAATCTCTTACTGAGATTAAAGACGTGCTGGCTTCCCGTGGACTGTCTCTGGGCATGCGCCTGGAAAACTGGCCACCGGCAAGCATCGCTGACGAGTAACCGGATCACAGGTTAAGGTTTTACTGAGAAGGATAAGGTCATGCGCCATCGTAAGAGTGGTCGTCAACTGAACCGCAACAGCAGCCATCGCCAGGCTATGTTCCGCAATATGGCAGGTTCACTGGTTCGTCATGAAATCATCAAGACGACTCTGCCTAAAGCGAAAGAGCTGCGCCGCGTAGTTGAGCCGCTGATTACTCTTGCCAAGACTGATAGCGTTGCTAATCGTCGTCTGGCATTCGCCCGTACTCGTGATAACGAGATCGTGGCAAAACTGTTTAACGAACTGGGCCCGCGTTTCGCGAGCCGTGCCGGTGGTTACACTCGTATTCTGAAGTGTGGCTTCCGTGCAGGCGACAACGCGCCGATGGCTTACATCGAGCTGGTTGATCGTTCAGAGAAAGCAGAAGCTGCTGCAGAGTAATCTGAAGCAACGTAAAAAAACCCGCCCCGGCGGGTTTTTTTATACCCGTAGTATCCCCACTTATCTACAATAGCTGTACTCTTTTTGTTCATCCCCTGGAGTATTTATGTGGTTACTTGACCAGTGGGCAGAGCGTCATATTACTGAGGCACAATCCAAAGGTGAGTTTGATAATCTTCCGGGAAGTGGCGAGCCATTGATTCTGGATGATGATTCACACGTGCCACCGGAATTACGTGCGGGGTATCGCTTGCTGAAGAATGCCGGTTGCTTACCGCCAGAACTTGAGCAGCGTAGGGAAGCAATACAGCTTCTGGATATCCTCAAAGGTATCCGTCATGATGATCCGCAATATAAAGAGGTTAGTCGTCGATTGTCATTACTGGAATTGAAGCTGCGACAAGCTGGATTGAGTACCGATTTTTTACGCGGCGATTATGCTGACAAGTTGTTGGACAAAATCTACGATAACTAGTGGAGTATGTATGTATCGCATTGGTGAGCTGGCAAAAATGGCGGAAGTAACACCCGACACGATTCGTTACTACGAAAAGCAGCAGATGATGGAGCATGAAGTACGCACCGAAGGTGGGTTTCGCCTGTATACCGAAAGCGATCTCCAGCGATTGAAATTTATCCGCCATGCCAGACAACTTGGTTTCAGTCTGGAGTCGATCCGCGAGTTGCTGTCGATCCGTATCGATCCTGAACACCATACCTGTCAGGAGTCAAAAGGCATTGTGCAGGAAAGATTACAGGAAGTCGAAGCACGGATAGCCGAGTTGCAGAGTATGCAGCGTTCCTTGCAACGCCTTAACGATGCCTGTTGTGGGACCGCTCATAGCAGTGTTTATTGCTCGATTCTTGAAGCTCTTGAACAAGGGGCGAGTGGCGTTAAGAGTGGCTGTTGATTTTTTGCTCTGGCAGGATTACACTCGCGCCGTTAAATAACCAATTGGAGTTTTTATGAGCCGATATCAGCATACTAAAGGGCAGATAAAGGATAATGCGATAGAAGCATTACTACATGATCCCTTATTCCGACAGCGCGTAGAGAGAAATAAGAAAGGGAAAGGCAGTTACATGCGAAAAGGAAAACATGGCAATCGGGGGAACTGGGAGGCCAGTGGCAAGAAAGTAAATCACTTTTTTACCACTGGCCTTCTGCTTTCAGGCGCTTGTTAAGAGCGGTTATTCTGCTCTTTCAGCAAATCACGAATTTCTGTCAGTAATACTTCTTCTTTAGTTGGTGCAGGCGCGGCTGCTGGTTCTTCTTTTTTCCGATTCAGTTTGTTGATTAGCTTAATCGCCATAAAGATGGCAAAGGCTACAATCAGAAAATCAAAGACGTTTTGAATGAAGACACCGTAATGCATCACAACAGCAGGGATATCCCCCTGCGCATCGCGTAGCGTGACAGCAAACTGTTTGAAATCGATCCCGCCAATTAATAACCCCAGAGGTGGCATAATGATATCGGCAACCAGTGAAGATACAATCTTCCCGAATGCCGCACCGATAATGACACCCACCGCCAAATCCACCACGTTCCCGCGCATCGCAAATTCGCGAAATTCTTTAATAATGCTCATGTTATTCTCCCTATGAAGCCGACAATCATAAGTCTAACAAATGTTAAGCTATTTTCCTGCCAGGAGTGAATTTAATTAATCCCTGATAATCAAAGGGAAATAATAAGGCGTCATTAGACGCCTTATTAATTACAAGAAGAAAGGACTTGGCTGGAAGAGTCTTTCGACGTCGGTAATAAACTTTTTATCTGTGAGGAACATAATTACGTGATCGCCTTGCTCAATGCGCAGATTGTCATTGGCAATCATCACATCGTTTCCACGTACCACCGCTCCAATAATCGTTCCTGGCGGTAGCTTGATTTCGTCAATGACTCTGCCGACAACGCGTGAGGTGCTTTCATCACCGTGAGCAACGGCTTCAATAGCTTCTGCTACGCCGCGGCGCAGTGAGGAAACACCAACAATATCAGCTTTTCGCACATGGCTAAGCAACGCAGAAATAGTTGCTTGTTGCGGTGAAATCGCAATATCGATCACGCTCCCCTGAACCAGATCCACATAAGCGCGACGCTGGATCAATACCATCACCTTTTTCGCACCCATACGTTTGGCAAGCATGGCGGACATGATATTGGCTTCGTCATCGTTGGTGACAGCAATAAACAGATCAACTTGATCGATATGTTCTTCGGCCAGCAGTTCTTGATCCGACGCATCACCAAAAAAGACGATCGTATTCTGCAACTTTTCCGCCAGTTCGGCAGCGCGCTGCTGATTACGTTCGATGAGTTTGACGCTGTAATCTTTTTCCAGACGACGCGCCAGCCCTGCACCGATATTACCACCACCAACCAGCATGATCCGCTTATACGGTTTTTCCAGTCGCTGTAATTCACTCATCACCGCGCGGATATGCTGTGAAGCGGCAATAAAGAACACTTCATCACCAGCTTCAACAATGGTCGAACCTTGCGGACGAATGGGGCGATCATGGCGGAAAATTGCTGCCACACGAGTATCGATATGTGGCATATGTTCGCGCATGGTCGAAAGTGCATTACCAATCAGCGGGCCGCCGTAATAGGCTTTAACCACAGCCAGGCTGACTTTACCCTCAGCGAAGTTTACCACCTGCAATGCGCCGGGATACTCAATCAGTCGGTAAATATTATCGATAACCAACTGCTCTGGTGCGATCAGATGATCAATCGGTACAGCATCTGAATGAAATAGCTTATCGGCATCGCGCACGTAGTCTGGTGAGCGGATACGAGCGATGCGATTAGGGGTGTTGAAAAGTGAGTAGGCTACCTGGCAGGCAACCATATTGGTTTCATCTGAACTGGTTACAGCAACCAGCATATCGGCGTCGTCGGCACCTGCCTCCCGCAATACGCGTGGATGAGAGCCATGCCCCTGCACGACTCGCAGGTCAAATTTATCCTGCAAGGTCCGCAGACGCTCACCGTTGGTATCGACAACAGTGATATCGTTGTTCTCGCCAACCAGGTTTTCCGCCAGTGTGCCGCCAACCTGGCCGGCACCCAGAATGATAATTTTCATCAGTCGCGACCCGTTATCTCATCACTTTTTGATTAGCTTAGCGTAAAAGAAGCCGTCGCCCTCTTCGGCACCAGGTAGATTTTGTTTACCCGGTTGCTCTGGTGTTCCTGTTTCGCAAAGTTCGGCATCAGCAGTACGTTGCAAAAAGGCTTTAATCTGCAGGCTATTCTCTTCCGGTAACACCGAACAGGTGGCATAGACCAGGGTTCCACCGGATTTTAAATGCGGCCAAATGGCGTCGAGAATTTCAGACTGCAATTGCGCGAGTTCCGGGATATCGCGATCGCGACGTAACCATTTAATATCCGGATGGCGACGAATCACACCGGTTGCTGAACAAGGCGCATCTAATAAAATGCGATCAAACTGTTGCTCGCCACACCATTGGGAAGGGTAACGGCCATCACCTTGTTTCACGGTTGCCTTCATACCAAGGCGTTTTAAATTGTCGTAAACGCGAGAGAGGCGCTGTTCGTCAATATCAACCGCAACAACCTGCGCTTCTGGTGCCACCTCAAGGATATGCGTTGTTTTACCGCCGGGGGCGGCACAAAGATCCAAAATGTGTTCACCGTTTTGTGGCGCAAGCCAGGTCATGCAACCTTGTGCTGAGGCATCCTGAACGGTAACCCATCCGTCTTCAAAACCAGGTAGCGCATGAACAGGTGCAGGTGTTTCCAGACGTACAGCATCAGGGTAATCCGCATGCGGGAAACCTTTCATTCCTGCTTCATCCAGCAATGCAAGCCACCTGTCGCGGGAATGATGCGTACGATTAACGCGCAGCCACATTGGCGGACGCTGGTTATTGGCTTCGACGATGGATTGCCACTGCTCTGGATACGCTTTTTGCAGACGCTTCAGCAACCAGGAAGGATGCAGATAACGTGCATCACTGGCATTAAACTCGGCTAATAACTCTTCTTGCTGACGCTGGAACTGGCGTAATACACCGTTTATCAACCCTTTAAGTTGCGGGCGCTTAATTGCGATAGCGCCTTCAACCGTTTCAGCCAGCGCGGCATGAGGTGGAATGCGGGTATAAAGCAGTTGATACAAACCAACCATAATCAGGTAATGAACAGTACGCTGTTTGCCTGTCATCGGACGGGCCATTAGCTTATTAATCAGCCAGTCTAACTGTGAAAGCGTACGCAGTACGCCAAAGCACAACTCTTGAAGAAGTGCTTTGTCTTTATCAGAAACTTTTTGCTGGAGCGGTGGCAGAATGTTGCTTAATGATTGCCCTTGCTCGACGACTTGTTCAACGGCCTGGGCCGCCATGCTACGTAAATTACGTTGTTTTTTCATAAGTATAAAAATGCCCGGCAAGACCGGGCTTAGAAGAGTGGACTATCAGGCCAGACGGTTGCCCGGAACAAACCATTCCCGACGAGAATTCAGGAGGTCTTGTGCGCTCATCGCTTTCTTACCCGCAGGTTGCAACGAGAGCAGATTCAGGATGCCATCACCGGTCGCGACCTGAATGCCTTGTTTGCTGGCTTCAAGGATTGTTCCTGGCGCAGACTTTGTCACCGTATCAATGACCGACGCTTTCCAGACCTTAACAGGCTGGCCTTCAATTTCCAGCCAGCTCATTGGCCATGGATTGAAAGCGCGAATGCAGCGTTCAAGCTGTGCTGCCGAAAGTGACCAGTCAATACGCGCTTCTTCTTTACTCAACTTCTCTGCGTAAGTGACAAGAGTTTCGTCCTGAACTTCTGGTTTCGCCGTGCCGTCTGCCAATTGTTTCAATGTGGTGATAAGCCCTTGTGGGCCAAGCTCTGCCAGCTTGTCGTACAGCGTACCACTGGTATCTTCTGCAGTAATCGGGCTGGAGAGCTTATAGAGCATGTCACCGGTGTCTAAACCAACATCCATTTGCATAATGGTCACACCAGTTTCTGCATCACCCGCCCATAGTGAGCGTTGGATTGGTGCAGCACCGCGCCAGCGTGGCAGCAGTGAACCATGAACGTTGATACAGCCAAGACGCGGCATCTCCAGCACGGCTTTAGGCAGAATTAAGCCATAGGCGACGACAACCATAACATCAGCCTGTAGATCGGCGACCAGTTGCTGGTTTTCTTGTGGACGCAGGGAAACCGGTTGAAAAACGGGCAGACCTTTTTCCTCAGCCAGAACTTTAACCGGGCTGGGCATCAGTTTTTTACCGCGTCCTGCCGGTCGGTCTGGCTGGGTGAACACGCCAACGACGTTATGACCAGAAGACAACAGCGCGTCGAGATGACGCGCTGCAAAGTCAGGTGTACCCGCAAAAATAATACGTAGTGATTCTGACACGTTAGTTCTTATCCTTAAGCCCGGGCTTTCAGACGATCCAGTTTTTCAACTTTCTGACGAATACGTTGTTGTTTCAGCGGTGACAGATAATCCATAAACAGTTTGCCGACCAGGTGATCCATCTCATGCTGAATACAGATGGCTAACAGACCCTCTGCTTCCAGTTCAAATGGTTTACCGTCGCGGTCCAGGGCGCGAATTTTAACTTTCTCTGCGCGCGGCACTAAAGCACGTTGTTCAGGGATCGACAGGCATCCTTCTTCAATGCCTGTTTCGCCGCTTTTTTCTAAAAGCTCCGGATTGATTAACACCAGCCGTTCGTCACGGTTTTCCGAAACATCAATAACAATGATACGTTGATGGATATCGACCTGGGTTGCCGCCAGGCCAATACCTTCTTCTGCGTACATCGTCTCGAACATATCATCGACGATACGCTGAATTTCTGCATTCACTTCTTCTACCGGTTTAGCAACTTTGCGAAGCCGCTCGTCCGGAATATGTAACACTTGCAAAACTGACATAAATCTCCAGAGATGTGTTCAGGAGTTAGAAAGATTATTTCTTCTATTCTAGACAAATCCCCCTCTGATTGACAGCATCACTGACCAATCGCAAAGATTGCTAAGGCTGCTTATGGCAGGGAGATAAGGATGGTCGATACAGAAATTTGGCTGCGTTTAATGAGCATCAGCAGCTTGTACGGCGATGATATGGTCCGTATAGCTCACTGGCTGGCAAAACAGTCGCATATTGATGCGGTTGTATTGCAGCAAACTGGGCTTACATTGCGGCAGGCACAACGCTTTCTTTCATTTCCGCGAAAGAGTATCGAAAGCTCACTTTCTTGGTTGGAGCAACCCAACCATCATTTAATTCCTGCGGACAGCGAATTTTATCCTCCTCAACTTCTTGCGACGACAGATTACCCCGGCGCACTGTTTGTTGAAGGAGAACTGCACGCGCTGCATTCATTTCAGCTTGCCGTAGTGGGGAGTCGGGCGCATTCATGGTATGGCGAACGCTGGGGACGATTATTTTGCGAAACTCTGGCGACGCGTGGAGTGACAATTACGAGTGGACTGGCGCGTGGAATCGATGGTGTGGCGCATAAAGCGGCCTTACAGGTAAATGGCGTCAGCATTGCTGTATTAGGGAATGGACTTAATACCATTCATCCGCGTCGCCATGCCCGACTGGCTACCAGTTTGCTTGAACATGGTGGGGCTCTTGTCTCGGAATTTCCCCTCGATGTTCCTCCCCTTGCTTACAATTTCCCACGAAGAAATCGCATTATCAGTGGTCTAAGTAAAGGTGTACTGGTGGTGGAAGCGGCTTTGCGCAGTGGTTCGCTGGTGACAGCACGTTGTGCGCTTGAGCAGGGGCGTGAAGTTTTTGCCTTGCCGGGTCCATTAGGGAATCCGGGAAGCGAAGGGCCTCACTGGTTAATAAAACAAGGTGCGATTCTTGTGACGGAACCGGAAGAAATTCTGGAAAACTTGCAATTTGGATTGCACTGGTTGCCAGACGCCCCTGAAAATTCATTTTATTCACCAGATCAGGAAGACGTGGCATTGCCATTTCCTGAGCTCCTGGCTAACGTAGGAGATGAGGTAACACCTGTTGACGTCGTCGCTGAACGTGCCGGCCAACCTGTGCCAGAGGTAGTAACTCAACTACTCGAACTGGAGTTAGCAGGATGGATCGCAGCTGTACCCGGCGGCTATGTCCGATTGAGGAGGGCATGCCATGTTCGACGTACTAATGTATTTGTTTGAAACCTATATTCACACAGAAGCTGAGTTGCGTGTGGATCAAGACAAACTTGAACAGGATCTTACCGACGCAGGATTTGATCGAGAAGATATCTACAATGCCCTGCTTTGGCTGGAAAAGCTTGCGGATTATCAGGAAGGACTGGCAGAACCGATGCAACTGGCCTCTGATCCACTCTCCATGCGTATTTATACCCCTGAAGAGTGTGAAAGGCTGGATGCCAGCTGTCGTGGTTTTCTGCTTTTCCTTGAGCAAATTCAGGTGCTTAACCTTGAAACCCGTGAAATGGTGATAGAGCGAGTGCTCGCGCTGGATACCGCAGAGTTCGACCTGGAAGACCTGAAATGGGTAATCCTGATGGTGTTGTTCAATATTCCGGGCTGCGAAAATGCGTACCAGCAAATGGAAGAATTACTCTTTGAAGTGAATGAAGGTATGCTGCATTAATCATTTCTTTAATTCAGCATAAGTTGTTATGGCGAAATCAGCACTGTTCACGGTGCGTAATAATGAGTCCTGCCCAAAGTGCGGGGCTGAACTGGTTATTCGATCCGGGAAACACGGTCCGTTTCTTGGATGCTCACAGTATCCGGCGTGTGACTACGTCCGTCCTCTGAAATCTTCAGCGGATGGACATATTGTCAAAGTTCTGGAGGGGCAGGTTTGCCCTGCATGTGGCGCACATCTGGTATTACGCCAGGGACGCTTTGGTATGTTTATTGGTTGCAGTAACTACCCTGAATGCGAACATACCGAACTTATCGATAAACCGGACGAAACAGCAATTACATGCCCCCAATGCCGGACGGGCCATCTGGTCCAGCGCCGCACCCGTTATGGCAAAACGTTTCACTCCTGTGATCGCTACCCGGAGTGTCAATTTGCCATTAACTTCAAACCCATAGCTGGAGAATGCCCTGAGTGTCATTATCCGCTACTCATCGAAAAGAAAACCGCGCAGGGTGTAAAACACTTTTGTGCCAGTAAACAATGTGGAAAGCCGGTTTCGGCGGAATAATAACGTGAATAATAACCTGCAAGGAGACGCTATCGCAGCTGCGATAGATGTCCTCAATGAAGAACGTGTCATCGCCTATCCAACGGAAGCCGTTTTCGGTGTCGGGTGCGATCCTGATAGCGAAACAGCAGTGATGCGACTGTTGGAGTTAAAACAGCGTCCGGTTGATAAGGGGCTGATTCTAATCGCCGCAAATTACGAGCAGCTTAAACCCTATATTGATGACACCATGCTGACTGACGCGCAGCGTGAAACTATATTTTCTCGCTGGCCAGGTCCTGTCACCTTTGTTTTTCCCGCGCCTGCGACAACACCGCGCTGGTTGACGGGCCGCTTTGATTCGCTTGCTGTACGAGTCACCGACCATCCGTTGGTGGTTGCTTTGTGCCAGGCTTATGGTAAACCGCTGGTTTCTACCAGTGCCAACTTGAGTGGATTGCCGCCTTGTCGAACAGTAGACGAAGTTCGCGCACAATTTGGCGCGGCGTTCCCGGTTGTGCCTGGTGAAACGGGGGGGCGTTTAAATCCTTCAGAAATCCGCGATGCCCTGACGGGTGAACTGTTTCGACAGGGGTAACATAATGGAAACCTATGCTGTTTTTGGTAATCCGATAGCCCACAGCAAATCGCCATTCATTCATCAGCAATTTGCTCAGCAACTGAATATTGAACATCCCTATGGGCGCGTGTTGGCACCCATCAATGATTTCATCAACACACTGAACGCTTTCTTTAGTGCTGGTGGTAAAGGTGCGAATGTGACGGTACCTTTTAAAGAAGAGGCTTTTGCCAGAGCGGATGAGCTTACTGAACGGGCAACGTTGGCTGGTGCTGTTAATACCCTCAAGCGGTTAGAAGATGGACGCCTGCTGGGTGACAATACCGATGGTATAGGTTTGTTAAGCGATCTGGAACGTCTGTCTTTTATCCGTCCTGGTTTACGTATTCTGCTCATTGGCGCTGGTGGAGCATCTCGCGGCGTACTACTGCCACTCCTTTCCCTGGACTGTGCGGTGACAATCACTAATCGGACGGTATCCCGCGCGGAAGAGTTGGCTAAATTGTTTGCGCACACTGGCAGTATTCACGCGTTGGGTATGGACGAACTGGAAGGTCATGAGTTCGATCTCATTATTAATGCAACATCCAGTGGCATCAGTGGTGATATTCCCGCGATCCCGGCATCGCTCATTCATTCAGGCATGTGTTGCTATGACATGTTCTATCAGAAAGGAAAAACACCTTTTCTGGCATGGTGTGAGCTGCGAGGTTCAAAGCGTAATGCGGATGGATTGGGGATGCTGGTGGCACAGGCGGCTCATGCCTTTCTTCTCTGGCACGGTGTTCTGCCTGACATAGAACCAGTTATAAAGCAATTGCAGGAGGAGTTGTCCGCGTGAATCAGGCCATCCAGTTTCCGGACAGGGAAGAGTGGAACGAGAGTAAAAAATGCGTTTGTTTTCCCGCTCTTGTAAATGGTATGCAGCTCACTTGCGCTATTACTGGAGAGAGTCTGGCGAACCGCTTTGCAGGAGATACGCCAGAACAGTGGTTAGCGAGTTTTCGTCAGCATCGCTGGGACCTGGAAGAAGAAGCGGAAAACTTAATTCAGGAACAAAGTGAAGATGATCAAGGTTGGGTGTGGTTACCCTGATCCATATATTCGTCCTTCCATTTCACGTAGTTATTTGCGGAATAGCGTAACCCAGCCTTCTCTTCATCACTTAACGGGCGGATCTGTTTGACGGGGCTACCGAGATACAGATATCCGCTCTCCAGCCGTTTATTTTGTGGGACCAGGCTACCCGCACCAATCATCACATCATCTTCTACTATTGCGCCATCAAGTAAAATTGAGCCCATCCCAACCAAAACTCGATTGCCAATGGTGCAGCCGTGGAGCATCACCTTGTGACCAACAGTGACATCTTCGCCAATGGTTAATGGGTTGCCAGCTGGGTTGTACGAGGATTTATGAGTGACATGCAACATACTGCCATCCTGGATATTGGTGCGTGCTCCGATCTGTACATAATGTACATCTCCACGAATCACAACGAGCGGCCAGATCCCCACATCATCAGCCAGACGAACGTCACCAATCACGACGCTGCTATCGTCGATCATTACGCGCTGACCGATTTGTGGAAAAAGATCGCGGTATGGGCGTAAAACATCAGACATACTCACCTCAACAATAAATGATTTCCTAATGACTTTGGGTGTATTATTGGCCTTGTGCAAGTCTTTTAGCATGCAAAAAAGCACCGTTTTGTGTGCGAATGCAGCAAAAAGGGTGAAAAAGCAACAAACAGAAAAAAAGATCAAAAAAGTACTTGTGCAAAAAATTGGGATCCCTATAATGCGCCTCCGTTGAGACGACAACGTGAAACACTTCACAAGATGGTCGTAACAACAAAGAGAAAAAATCCTGAAATTCAGGGTTGACTCTGAAAGAGGAAAGCGTAATATACGCCACCTCGCGACAGTGAGCTGAAGGCCGCGTCGCAACTGCTCTTTAACAATTTATCAGACAATCTGTGTGGGCACTCGAAGATACGGATTCTTAACGTCGCAAGACGAAAAATGAATAC
>NZ_JBJQMC010000035.1:0-29887 GCF_046486085.1 Escherichia sp. WS568 | reverse complement strand
GCCGGGCGACAACATCAAAATGGTTGTTACCCTGATCCACCCGATCGCGATGGACGACGGTCTGCGTTTCGCAATCCGTGAAGGCGGCCGTACCGTTGGCGCGGGCGTTGTAGCAAAAGTTCTGAGCTAATTGCCGATAACATTTGACGCAATGCGCACTAAAAGGGCATCATTTGATGCCCTTTTTGCACGCTTTCGTACCAGAACCTGGCTCATCAGTGATTTTCTTTGTCATAATCATTGCTGAGACAGGCTCTGTTGAGGGCGTATAATCCGAAAAGCTAATACGCGTTTCGATTTGGTTTGCCTCGCGATCGCGGGGTGAAAATGTTTGTAGAAAACTTCTGACAGGTTGGTTTATGAGTGCGAATACCGAAGCTCAAGGAAGCGGGCGCGGCCTGGAAGCGATGAAGTGGGTCGTTGTGGTGGCATTGCTCCTGGTGGCGATTGTCGGCAACTATCTTTATCGCGACATTATGCTGCCGCTGCGTGCGCTGGCCGTAGTAATTCTGATTGCTGCAGCGGGTGGTGTCGCGCTGTTAACGACAAAAGGTAAAGCTACCGTTGCTTTTGCCCGTGAAGCGCGTACCGAAGTCCGTAAGGTCATTTGGCCGACTCGCCAGGAAACATTGCACACCACGCTGATTGTGGCTGCGGTTACCGCAGTAATGTCACTGATCCTGTGGGGACTGGATGGTATTCTGGTTCGCCTGGTATCCTTTATCACTGGCCTGAGGTTCTGAGATGTCTGAAGCTCCTAAAAAGCGCTGGTACGTCGTTCAGGCGTTTTCCGGTTTTGAAGGCCGCGTAGCAACGTCGCTGCGTGAGCATATCAAATTACACAACATGGAAGATTTGTTTGGTGAAGTCATGGTACCAACCGAAGAAGTGGTTGAAATCCGTGGCGGTCAGCGTCGCAAAAGCGAACGTAAATTCTTCCCTGGCTACGTCCTCGTTCAGATGGTGATGAACGACGCGAGCTGGCACCTGGTGCGCAGCGTACCGCGTGTGATGGGCTTCATCGGCGGTACTTCCGATCGTCCTGCACCAATCAGCGATAAAGAAGTCGATGCGATTATGAACCGCCTGCAGCAGGTTGGTGATAAGCCGCGTCCGAAAACGCTGTTTGAACCGGGTGAAATGGTCCGTGTTAATGATGGTCCGTTCGCTGACTTCAACGGTGTTGTTGAAGAAGTGGATTACGAGAAATCTCGTCTGAAAGTGTCTGTTTCTATCTTCGGTCGTGCGACCCCGGTAGAGCTGGACTTCAGCCAGGTTGAAAAAGCCTAACCCAGCGATCAAAAAAGCGGCGATTTAATCGTTGCACAAGGCGCGAGATTGGAATACAATTTCGCGCCTTTTGTTTTTATGGGCCTTGCCCGTAAAACGATTTTTTATATCACGGGGAGCCTCTCAGAGGCGTTATTACCCAACTTGAGGAATTTATAATGGCTAAGAAAGTACAAGCCTATGTCAAGCTGCAGGTTGCAGCTGGTATGGCTAACCCGAGTCCGCCAGTAGGTCCGGCTCTGGGTCAGCAGGGCGTAAACATCATGGAATTCTGCAAAGCGTTCAACGCAAAAACTGATTCCATCGAAAAAGGTCTGCCGATTCCGGTAGTAATCACCGTTTACGCTGACCGTTCTTTCACTTTCGTTACCAAGACTCCGCCAGCAGCAGTTCTGCTGAAAAAAGCGGCTGGTATCAAGTCTGGTTCCGGTAAGCCGAACAAAGACAAAGTGGGTAAAATTTCCCGCGCTCAGCTGCAGGAAATCGCGCAGACCAAAGCTGCCGACATGACTGGTGCCGACATTGAAGCGATGACTCGCTCCATCGAAGGTACTGCACGTTCCATGGGCCTGGTAGTGGAGGACTAAGAAATGGCTAAACTGACCAAGCGCATGCGTGTTATCCGCGAGAAAGTTGATGCAACCAAACAGTACGACATCAACGAAGCTATCGCTCTGCTGAAAGAACTGGCGACTGCTAAATTCGTAGAAAGCGTGGACGTAGCTGTTAACCTCGGCATCGACGCTCGTAAATCTGACCAGAACGTACGTGGTGCAACTGTACTGCCGCACGGTACTGGCCGTTCCGTTCGCGTAGCCGTATTTACCCAGGGTGCAAACGCTGAAGCTGCTAAAGCTGCAGGTGCTGAACTGGTAGGTATGGAAGATCTGGCTGACCAGATCAAGAAAGGCGAAATGAACTTTGACGTTGTTATTGCTTCTCCGGATGCAATGCGCGTTGTTGGCCAGCTGGGCCAGGTTCTGGGTCCGCGCGGCCTGATGCCAAACCCGAAAGTGGGTACTGTAACGCCGAACGTTGCTGAAGCGGTTAAAAACGCTAAAGCTGGCCAGGTTCGTTACCGTAACGACAAAAACGGCATCATCCACACCACCATCGGTAAAGTGGACTTTGACGCTGACAAACTGAAAGAAAACCTGGAAGCTCTGCTGGTTGCGCTGAAAAAAGCAAAACCGACTCAGGCGAAAGGCGTGTACATCAAGAAAGTTAGCATCTCCACCACCATGGGTGCAGGTGTTGCAGTTGACCAGGCTGGCCTGAGCGCTTCTGTAAACTAATGCCTTTACGTGGGCGGTGATTTTGTCTACAATCTTACCCCCACGTATGCTAACGAAAGTTAGCAGCTAAAAAGATTTGTTCGTTGGAGCCTGGCCTATCCAGGCCTCCGTCGAAGACCGCAGGAGTTTCGCAAGAAACTTAATCCCCTGCGTAGACGGTGACAGAACGCTAAGATTATTCTTTTATATTCTGGCTTGTTTCTGCTCACCGTAATTAAGACGCTCTCTCCGTTTGGAGGAGTGAAGTGAGTTCCAGAGATTTTCTCTGGCAAACATCCAGGAGCAAAGCTAATGGCTTTAAATCTTCAAGACAAACAAGCGATTGTTGCTGAAGTCAGCGAAGTAGCCAAAGGCGCGCTGTCTGCAGTAGTTGCGGATTCCCGTGGCGTAACTGTAGATAAAATGACTGAACTGCGTAAAGCAGGTCGCGAAGCTGGCGTATACATGCGTGTTGTTCGTAACACCCTGCTGCGCCGTGCTGTTGAAGGTACTCCGTTCGAGTGCCTGAAAGACGCGTTTGTTGGTCCGACCCTGATTGCATACTCTATGGAACACCCGGGCGCTGCTGCTCGTCTGTTCAAAGAGTTCGCGAAAGCGAATGCAAAATTTGAGGTCAAAGCCGCTGCCTTTGAAGGTGAGCTGATCCCGGCGTCTCAGATCGACCGCCTGGCAACTCTGCCGACCTACGAAGAAGCAATTGCACGCCTGATGGCAACCATGAAAGAAGCTTCGGCTGGCAAACTGGTTCGTACTCTGGCTGCTGTACGCGATGCGAAAGAAGCTGCTTAATCGCAGTTATCTTTTTAACGCATCCGCTTACGTATAAACTTATTCTGATATTCAGGAACAATTTAAATGTCTATCACTAAAGATCAAATCATTGAAGCAGTTGCAGCTATGTCTGTAATGGACGTTGTAGAACTGATCTCTGCAATGGAAGAAAAATTCGGTGTTTCCGCTGCTGCTGCTGTAGCTGTAGCTGCTGGCCCGGTTGAAGCTGCTGAAGAAAAAACTGAATTCGACGTAATTCTGAAAGCTGCTGGCGCTAACAAAGTTGCTGTTATCAAAGCAGTACGTGGCGCAACTGGCCTGGGTCTGAAAGAAGCTAAAGACCTGGTAGAATCTGCACCGGCTGCTCTGAAAGAAGGCGTGAGCAAAGACGACGCAGAAGCACTGAAAAAAGCTCTGGAAGAAGCTGGCGCTGAAGTTGAAGTTAAATAAGCCAACCCTTCCGGTTGCAGCCTGAGAAATCAGGCTGATGGCTGGTGACTTTTTAGTCACCAGCCTTTTTGCGCTGTAAGGCGCCAGTAGCGTTTCACACTGTTTGACTACTGCTGTGCCTTTCAATGCTTGTTTCTATCGACGACTTAATATACTGCGACAGGACGTCCGTTCTGTGTAAATCGCAATGAAATGGTTTAAGCGTGATAGCAACAGGCATTGCGGAAAGTGTTCCATTTTCCGGTCAACAAAATAGTGTTGCACAAACTGTCCGCTCAATGGACAGATGGGTCGACTTGTCAGCGAGCTGAGGAACCCTATGGTTTACTCCTATACCGAGAAAAAACGTATTCGTAAGGATTTTGGTAAACGTCCACAAGTTCTGGATGTACCTTATCTCCTTTCTATCCAGCTTGACTCGTTTCAGAAATTTATCGAGCAAGATCCTGAAGGGCAGTATGGTCTGGAAGCTGCTTTCCGTTCCGTATTCCCGATTCAGAGCTACAGCGGTAATTCCGAGCTGCAATACGTCAGCTACCGCCTTGGCGAACCGGTGTTTGACGTCCAGGAATGTCAAATCCGTGGCGTGACCTATTCCGCACCGCTGCGCGTTAAACTGCGTCTGGTGATCTATGAGCGCGAAGCGCCGGAAGGCACCGTAAAAGACATTAAAGAACAAGAAGTCTACATGGGCGAAATTCCGCTCATGACAGACAACGGTACCTTTGTTATCAACGGTACTGAGCGTGTTATCGTTTCCCAGCTGCACCGTAGTCCGGGCGTCTTCTTTGACTCCGACAAAGGTAAAACCCACTCTTCGGGTAAAGTGCTGTATAACGCGCGCATCATCCCTTACCGTGGTTCCTGGCTGGACTTCGAATTCGATCCGAAGGACAACCTGTTCGTACGTATCGACCGTCGCCGTAAACTGCCTGCGACCATCATTCTGCGCGCCCTGAACTATACCACAGAGCAGATCCTCGACCTGTTCTTTGAAAAAGTTATCTTTGAAATCCGTGATAACAAGCTGCAGATGGAACTGGTGCCGGAACGCCTGCGTGGTGAAACCGCATCTTTTGACATCGAAGCTAACGGTAAAGTGTACGTAGAAAAAGGCCGCCGTATTACTGCGCGCCATATTCGCCAGCTGGAAAAAGACGACGTCAAACTGATCGAAGTCCCGGTTGAGTACATCGCAGGTAAAGTGGTTGCTAAAGACTATATTGATGAGTCTACCGGCGAGCTGATCTGCGCAGCGAACATGGAGCTGAGCCTGGATCTGCTGGCTAAGCTGAGCCAGTCTGGTCACAAGCGTATCGAAACGCTGTTCACCAACGACCTGGATCACGGCCCATATATCTCTGAAACCTTACGTGTCGACCCAACTAACGACCGTCTGAGCGCACTGGTAGAAATCTACCGTATGATGCGCCCTGGCGAGCCGCCGACTCGTGAAGCTGCTGAAAGCCTGTTCGAGAACCTGTTCTTCTCCGAAGACCGCTATGACTTGTCTGCGGTTGGTCGTATGAAGTTCAACCGTTCTCTGCTGCGCGAAGAAATCGAAGGTTCCGGTATCCTGAGCAAAGACGACATCATTGATGTTATGAAAAAGCTCATCGATATCCGTAACGGTAAAGGCGAAGTCGATGATATCGACCACCTCGGCAACCGTCGTATCCGTTCTGTTGGCGAAATGGCGGAAAACCAGTTCCGCGTTGGCCTGGTGCGTGTAGAGCGTGCGGTGAAAGAGCGTCTGTCTCTGGGCGATCTGGATACCCTGATGCCTCAGGATATGATCAACGCCAAGCCGATTTCTGCAGCAGTGAAAGAGTTCTTCGGTTCCAGCCAGCTGTCTCAGTTTATGGACCAGAACAACCCGCTGTCTGAGATTACGCACAAACGTCGTATCTCCGCACTCGGCCCGGGTGGTCTGACCCGTGAACGTGCAGGCTTCGAAGTTCGAGACGTACACCCGACTCACTACGGTCGCGTATGTCCAATCGAAACCCCTGAAGGTCCGAACATCGGTCTGATCAACTCTCTGTCCGTGTACGCACAGACTAACGAATACGGCTTCCTTGAGACTCCGTATCGTAAAGTGACCGACGGTGTTGTAACTGACGAAATTCACTACCTGTCTGCTATCGAAGAAGGCAACTACGTTATCGCCCAGGCGAACTCCAACCTGGATGAAGAAGGCCACTTCGTAGAAGACCTGGTAACTTGCCGTAGCAAAGGCGAATCCAGCTTGTTCAGCCGTGACCAGGTTGACTACATGGACGTATCCACCCAGCAGGTGGTATCCGTCGGTGCGTCCCTGATCCCGTTCCTGGAACACGATGACGCCAACCGTGCATTGATGGGTGCGAACATGCAACGTCAGGCCGTTCCGACTCTGCGCGCTGATAAGCCGCTGGTTGGTACGGGTATGGAACGTGCTGTTGCCGTTGACTCCGGTGTAACTGCGGTTGCTAAACGTGGTGGTGTCGTTCAGTACGTGGATGCTTCCCGTATCGTTATCAAAGTTAACGAAGACGAGATGTATCCGGGTGAAGCAGGTATCGACATCTACAACCTGACCAAATACACCCGTTCTAACCAGAACACTTGTATCAACCAGATGCCGTGTGTGTCTCTGGGGGAACCGGTAGAGCGTGGCGACGTGCTGGCAGATGGTCCGTCCACCGACCTCGGTGAACTGGCGCTTGGTCAGAACATGCGCGTAGCGTTCATGCCGTGGAATGGTTACAACTTCGAAGACTCCATCCTCGTATCCGAGCGTGTTGTTCAGGAAGACCGTTTCACCACCATCCACATTCAGGAACTGGCGTGTGTGTCCCGTGACACCAAGCTGGGGCCGGAAGAGATCACCGCTGACATCCCGAACGTGGGTGAAGCTGCGCTCTCCAAACTGGATGAATCCGGTATCGTTTACATTGGTGCGGAAGTGACCGGTGGCGACATTCTGGTTGGTAAGGTTACGCCGAAAGGCGAAACTCAGCTGACCCCAGAAGAAAAACTGCTGCGTGCGATCTTCGGTGAGAAAGCGTCTGACGTTAAAGACTCTTCTCTGCGCGTACCAAACGGTGTATCCGGTACGGTTATCGACGTTCAGGTCTTTACTCGCGATGGCGTAGAAAAAGACAAACGTGCGCTGGAAATCGAAGAAATGCAGCTCAAACAGGCGAAGAAAGACCTGTCTGAAGAACTGCAGATCCTCGAAGCGGGTCTGTTCAGCCGTATCCGTGCTGTGCTGGTAGCCGGTGGCGTTGAAGCTGAGAAGCTCGACAAACTGCCGCGCGATCGCTGGCTGGAGCTGGGCCTGACCGACGAAGAGAAACAAAATCAGCTGGAACAGCTGGCTGAGCAGTATGACGAACTGAAACACGAGTTCGAGAAGAAACTCGAAGCGAAACGCCGCAAAATCACCCAGGGCGACGATCTGGCACCGGGCGTGCTGAAGATTGTTAAAGTATATCTGGCGGTTAAACGCCGTATCCAGCCTGGTGACAAGATGGCAGGTCGTCACGGTAACAAGGGTGTAATTTCTAAGATCAACCCGATCGAAGATATGCCTTACGATGAAAACGGTACGCCGGTAGACATCGTACTGAACCCGCTGGGCGTACCGTCTCGTATGAACATCGGTCAGATCCTCGAAACCCACCTGGGTATGGCTGCGAAAGGTATCGGCGACAAGATCAACGCCATGCTGAAACAGCAGCAAGAAGTCGCGAAACTGCGCGAATTCATCCAGCGTGCGTACGATCTGGGCGCTGACGTTCGTCAGAAAGTTGACCTGAGTACCTTCAGCGATGAAGAAGTTATGCGTCTGGCTGAAAACCTGCGCAAAGGTATGCCAATCGCAACGCCGGTCTTCGACGGTGCGAAAGAAGCAGAAATTAAAGAGCTGCTGAAACTTGGCGACCTGCCGACTTCTGGTCAGATCCGCCTGTACGACGGCCGCACTGGTGAACAGTTCGAGCGTCCGGTAACCGTTGGTTACATGTACATGCTGAAACTGAACCACCTGGTCGACGACAAGATGCACGCGCGTTCCACCGGTTCTTACAGCCTGGTTACTCAGCAGCCGCTGGGTGGTAAGGCACAGTTCGGTGGTCAGCGTTTCGGGGAGATGGAAGTGTGGGCGCTGGAAGCATACGGCGCAGCATACACCCTGCAGGAAATGCTCACCGTTAAGTCTGATGACGTGAACGGTCGTACTAAGATGTATAAAAACATCGTGGACGGCAACCATCAGATGGAGCCGGGCATGCCAGAATCCTTCAACGTATTGTTGAAAGAGATTCGTTCGCTGGGTATCAACATCGAACTGGAAGACGAGTAATTCTCGCTCAAACAGGTCACTGCTGTCGGGGTAAAACCCGGCAGCGGATTGTGCTAACTCCGACGGGAGCAAATCCGTGAAAGATTTATTAAAGTTTCTGAAAGCGCAGACTAAAACCGAAGAGTTTGATGCGATCAAAATTGCTCTGGCTTCGCCAGACATGATCCGTTCATGGTCTTTCGGTGAAGTTAAAAAGCCGGAAACCATCAACTACCGTACGTTCAAACCAGAACGTGACGGCCTTTTCTGCGCCCGTATCTTTGGGCCGGTAAAAGATTACGAGTGCCTGTGCGGTAAGTACAAGCGCCTGAAACACCGTGGCGTCATCTGTGAGAAGTGCGGTGTTGAAGTGACCCAGACTAAAGTACGCCGTGAGCGTATGGGCCACATCGAACTGGCTTCCCCGACTGCGCACATCTGGTTCCTGAAATCGCTGCCGTCCCGTATCGGCCTGCTGCTCGATATGCCGCTGCGCGATATCGAACGCGTACTGTACTTCGAATCCTATGTGGTTATCGAAGGCGGTATGACCAACCTGGAGCGTCAGCAGATCCTGACTGAAGAGCAGTATCTGGACGCGCTGGAAGAGTTCGGTGACGAATTCGACGCGAAGATGGGTGCGGAAGCAATCCAGGCCCTGCTGAAGAGCATGGATCTGGAGCAAGAGTGCGAACAGCTGCGTGAAGAGCTGAACGAAACCAACTCCGAAACCAAGCGTAAAAAGCTGACCAAGCGTATCAAACTGCTGGAAGCGTTCGTTCAGTCTGGTAACAAACCAGAGTGGATGATCCTGACCGTTCTGCCGGTACTGCCGCCAGATCTGCGTCCGCTGGTTCCGCTGGATGGTGGTCGTTTCGCGACTTCTGACCTGAACGATCTGTATCGTCGCGTCATTAACCGTAACAACCGTCTGAAACGTCTGCTGGATCTGGCTGCGCCGGACATCATCGTACGTAACGAAAAACGTATGCTGCAGGAAGCGGTAGACGCCCTGCTGGATAACGGTCGTCGCGGTCGTGCAATCACCGGTTCTAACAAGCGTCCTCTGAAATCTTTGGCCGACATGATCAAAGGTAAACAGGGTCGTTTCCGTCAGAACCTGCTCGGTAAGCGTGTTGACTACTCCGGTCGTTCTGTAATCACCGTAGGTCCATACCTGCGTCTGCATCAGTGCGGTCTGCCGAAGAAAATGGCACTGGAGCTGTTCAAACCGTTCATCTACGGCAAGCTGGAACTGCGTGGTCTTGCTACCACCATTAAAGCTGCGAAGAAAATGGTTGAGCGCGAAGAAGCTGTCGTTTGGGATATCCTGGACGAAGTTATCCGCGAACACCCGGTACTGCTGAACCGTGCACCGACTCTGCACCGTCTGGGTATCCAGGCATTTGAACCGGTACTGATCGAAGGTAAAGCTATCCAGCTGCACCCGCTGGTTTGTGCGGCATATAACGCCGACTTCGATGGTGACCAGATGGCTGTTCACGTACCGCTGACGCTGGAAGCCCAGCTGGAAGCGCGTGCGCTGATGATGTCTACCAACAACATCCTGTCCCCGGCAAACGGCGAACCAATCATCGTTCCGTCTCAGGACGTTGTACTGGGTCTGTACTACATGACCCGCGACTGTGTTAACGCCAAAGGCGAAGGCATGGTGCTGACTGGCCCGAAAGAAGCAGAACGTCTGTATCGCTCTGGTCTGGCTTCTCTGCATGCGCGCGTTAAAGTGCGTATCACCGAGTATGAAAAAGATGCTAACGGTGAATTAGTGGCGAAAACCAGCCTGAAAGACACGACTGTTGGCCGTGCCATTCTGTGGATGATTGTACCGAAAGGTCTGCCTTACACCATCGTCAACCAGGCGCTGGGTAAAAAAGCAATCTCCAAAATGCTGAACACCTGCTACCGCATTCTCGGTCTGAAACCGACCGTTATTTTTGCGGACCAGATCATGTATACCGGCTTTGCCTATGCAGCGCGTTCTGGTGCATCTGTTGGTATCGATGACATGGTCATCCCGGAGAAGAAACACGAAATCATCTCCGAGGCAGAAGCAGAAGTTGCTGAAATTCAGGAGCAGTTCCAGTCTGGTCTGGTAACTGCGGGCGAACGCTACAACAAAGTTATCGATATCTGGGCTGCGGCGAACGATCGTGTATCCAAAGCGATGATGGATAACCTGCAAACTGAAACCGTTATTAACCGTGACGGTCAGGAAGAGAAGCAGGTTTCCTTCAACAGCATCTACATGATGGCCGACTCCGGTGCGCGTGGTTCTGCGGCACAGATTCGTCAGCTGGCGGGTATGCGTGGTCTGATGGCGAAGCCGGATGGCTCCATCATCGAAACGCCAATCACCGCGAACTTCCGTGAAGGTCTGAACGTACTCCAGTACTTCATCTCCACCCACGGTGCTCGTAAAGGTCTGGCGGATACCGCACTGAAAACGGCGAACTCCGGTTACCTGACTCGTCGTCTGGTTGACGTGGCGCAGGACCTGGTGGTTACCGAAGACGATTGTGGTACCCATGAAGGTATCATGATGACTCCGGTTATCGAGGGTGGTGACGTTAAAGAGCCGCTGCGCGATCGCGTATTGGGTCGTGTAACTGCTGAAGACGTTCTGAAGCCGGGTACTGCTGATATCCTCGTTCCGCGCAACACGCTGCTGCACGAACAGTGGTGTGACCTGCTGGAAGAGAACTCTGTCGACGCGGTTAAAGTACGTTCTGTTGTATCTTGTGACACCGACTTTGGTGTATGTGCGCACTGCTACGGTCGTGACCTGGCGCGTGGCCACCTCATCAACAAAGGTGAAGCAATCGGTGTAATCGCGGCACAGTCCATCGGTGAACCGGGTACACAGCTGACCATGCGTACGTTCCACATCGGTGGTGCGGCATCTCGTGCGGCTGCTGAATCCAGCATCCAGGTGAAAAACAAAGGTAGCATCAAGCTCAGCAACGTGAAGTCGGTTGTGAACTCCAGCGGTAAACTGGTTATCACTTCCCGTAACACCGAACTGAAACTGATCGACGAATTCGGTCGTACCAAAGAAAGCTACAAAGTACCTTACGGTGCGGTACTGGCGAAAGGCGATGGCGAACAGGTTGCTGGCGGCGAAACCGTTGCAAACTGGGACCCGCACACCATGCCGGTTATCACCGAAGTAAGCGGTTTTGTACGCTTTACTGACATGATCGACGGCCAGACCATTACTCGTCAGACCGACGAATTGACCGGTCTGTCTTCGCTGGTGGTTCTGGATTCCGCAGAACGTACCGCAGGTGGTAAAGATCTGCGTCCGGCACTGAAAATCGTTGATGCTCAGGGTAACGACGTTCTGATCCCGGGTACCGATATGCCTGCGCAGTACTTCCTGCCGGGTAAAGCGATTGTTCAGCTGGAAGATGGCGTACAGATCAGCTCTGGTGACACCCTGGCGCGTATTCCGCAGGAATCCGGCGGTACCAAGGACATCACCGGTGGTCTGCCGCGCGTTGCGGACCTGTTCGAAGCACGTCGTCCGAAAGAGCCGGCAATCCTGGCTGAAATCAGCGGTATCGTTTCCTTCGGTAAAGAAACCAAAGGTAAACGTCGTCTGGTTATCACCCCGGTAGACGGTAGCGATCCGTACGAAGAGATGATTCCGAAATGGCGTCAGCTCAACGTGTTCGAAGGTGAACGTGTAGAACGTGGTGACGTAATTTCCGACGGTCCGGAAGCGCCGCACGACATTCTGCGTCTGCGTGGTGTTCATGCTGTTACTCGTTACATCGTTAACGAAGTACAGGACGTATACCGTCTGCAGGGCGTTAAGATTAACGATAAACACATCGAAGTTATCGTTCGTCAGATGCTGCGTAAAGCTACCATCGTTAACGCGGGCAGCTCCGACTTCCTGGAAGGTGAACAGGTTGAATACTCTCGCGTCAAGATCGCAAACCGCGAACTGGAAGCGAACGGCAAAGTGGGGGCAACTTACTCCCGCGATCTGCTGGGTATCACCAAAGCGTCTCTGGCAACCGAGTCCTTCATCTCCGCGGCATCGTTCCAGGAGACCACTCGCGTGCTGACCGAAGCAGCCGTTGCGGGCAAACGCGACGAATTGCGCGGCCTGAAAGAGAACGTTATCGTGGGTCGTCTGATCCCGGCAGGTACCGGTTACGCGTACCACCAGGATCGTATGCGTCGCCGTGCTGCGGGTGAAGCTCCGGCTGCACCGCAGGTGACTGCAGAAGACGCATCTGCCAGCCTGGCAGAACTGCTGAACGCAGGTCTGGGCGGTTCTGATAACGAGTAATCGTTAATCCGCAAATAACGTAAAAACCCGCTTCGGCGGGTTTTTTTATGGGTGTTATTCAGAGGGCAAATTCTTCATGGGAAATATTAAGAAAGGCAGGGCGAAACGAGGAAGAAGCTTTTCGCCCTGGACAACATTCCTGCTGACGGCACTACCATAAAAAAACACAACGCTTTCAACAACCTTGCGTTTTTCATCTTCCGTAGCGGCTCGGAATAAATTTACGTTCTTACATTCTGTCTCATGGCCTTTGCGAGGCGCGTCCCAGATAGCTGTCCCAGTCTTTCCATACCGGCTGCAAACCCTGAGCGGTTAACGCGGCAGCAACCGCTTCCGGCCTGCGATCGTCGTGTGGTGAGAACTGTTCCAGCTCGGGGTGATTGTCGGCATAGCCACCTGGCTGCGTTTTCGAAAAAGCGCTGACGTTATTAATTGCCAGCGGAATAACGCGATCGCGAAACCACGGTGATTCCCGCGTGGAGAGTGACAGTTCAATCTCCGGTGCAAGCAGCCGGAAGGCGCAGATGGTTTGCACTAACTGGCGTTCATCCATAATCGACGCAGGCTCAATGCCGCCAGTACATGGACGCAGGCGTGGGAAGGAGACAGAGTAGCGGCTTTGCCAGTAATGTTGTTGCAGCCATAGCAAATGTTCGGCAACCATATAGCAGTCAACTCGCCAGTTGTCGGAAAGGCCGATTAGCGCGCCGAGGCCTATCTTATCAATCCCCGCATGCCCTAGCCGATCCGGCGTTTCCAGCCGCCAGAAGAAGTCCTGTTTTTTACCTTTCAGATGATGGCGGGCATAAGTCGCCTCGTGATATGTCTCCTGATAAACCATCACGCCATCCAGACCTAGTTGCTTTAACTCGGCGTATTCCGTCTCCGCCAGCGGTTGCACTTCCATCTGTAGTGAAGAGAACTGTTCACGCAGGGCAGGGAGATGACGACGAAAGTAATCCATCCCCACTTTCGCCTGATGTTCACCAGTGACTAAAAGCAGATGTTCAAAGCCCATCTCCCGTATAGCGGCGCTTTCCCTGGCAATATCCGCTTCATCCAGCGTTTTGCGCTTGATGCGGTTGCTCATAGAGAATCCGCAGTACGTGCAGTCGTTAGCGCAAAGATTGGAAAGATAAAGCGGGACGTAGAAGCTAACAGTGTTGCCAAATCGTTGACGGGTCAGACGCTGCGCCCGTTGGGCCAGTGGTTCCAGATAGCCAATGGCGGCTGGCGATAACAGCGCCATCATATCGTCGCGGGTGAGTTGCGAGGCATTTAGCGCCCGCTCTACGTCAGCAGCCGTTTTGCCGTTGATACGCAGGCGGATGTCGTCCCAGTCCAGTTGTCGCCAGCGATCGCTGAAGTTTTTCATGCCGATGCCTCCAGAAATCCGGTCAGCGGGCTGGTGGCATGAGCAAAATGACTGCGGCTGCCCGGTCCGGACTGACGTGCCAGCAGGCCTGCTTCTACTGCCAGACGAAATGCCTTCGCCATGTTGACGGGATCGTCCGCGACGGCAATCGCCGTATTCACTAACACCGCGTCGGCCCCCATTTCCAGCGCCTGCGCGGCATGGCTGGGAACGCCGATGCCAGCATCGACAACCACCGGAACCGTGGCTTGCTGGATAATAATCTCCAGCATGGCACGGGTTTCCAGTCCCTGATTCGAGCCAATCGGCGCGCCGAGCGGCATCACCGCTGCACAGCCGACTTCTTCCAGACGTTTACACAATACCGGATCGGCCCCGCAGTAAGGCAGCACGACAAATCCCTGTTGTACCAGCGTTTCGGCGGCTTTCAGGGTTTCGATGGGATCGGGCAACAGCCAGCGGGCGTCAGGGTGAATCTCTAATTTTAACCAGTTTGTGCCTAACGCTTCACGAGCCAGATGGGCGGCGAAAATGGCTTCTTCCGCTGTTTTCGCCCCGGATGTATTTGGCAGCAGGGTCACACCCGCCGCGATAAGCGGTTCGAGGATAGCGTCGTTGTGCTGGCGCAAGTTGACGCGTTTCATCGCCAGCGTCACCAGTTGGCTGCCGGAAGCGCGAATAGACTCCACCATCAGTTGTGAAGAGGCGAATTTTCCGGTGCCAGTAAACAGATGTGAATCAAACGTTTTGTTCGCAATATGTAACATCTCAACCCCCTGCAATAACTTGAAAAAGCAGGATCTGGTCGCCATCCTGCACGATATGTTGCGCCCATTGTTCCCGCGGGACGATTTGCTGATTAATCGCCAGTGCCGCACCTGCTTGTTGTTGATCGAGTTGCTCCAGCAGTTCGTGAACAGTTAGTCCGGCGACACACTGCATCGGTTGATCGTTAAACAGGATCTGCATTGCATCCTCCACATACCGGGCAACCGCTGGCGCGGCGCAACGTCAGACTGCGCCACTGGCTCGATTTACCGTCGAACAGTCGGAGTTCTCCCGCAGGCGTCTCTATACCGCTTAATAACTTAATGGCTTCCAGTGCCTGTAAAGTGCCCATAACCCCGACCACCGGGCCAACCACGCCCGCCGTGCGGCAGTTGCGTTCTGGCTCCTGGTTATCTGGCCACAGGCAGCGGTAACACCCCTGCTCCCAGGGCGGCGTCAGTACCATCAACTGACCGCCAAATCCGACCGCGCTGGCGGTGATAAGCGGCGTGTTGAGTGCCACGCAGGTGGCATTAATCTCCTGGCGAGTCGCCATATTGTCAGTACAGTCGAGCACCACATCGGCTTGTGCAACCGCATCTTTTAACGTCTCACCCGTTAATCGTTGTTGTAATGCCATCAGTTGAATGTCGGGATTCAACTGTGTCAGTCGCTGTTGGCTGACCTGTGATTTCGGGAGATCGATATCTTCAGTGGTAAAGAGGATTTGTCGTTGCAGATTGCTTAAATGCACATCGTCGTCATCTGCCAGTACCAGCGTCCCGACGCCAGCCCCCGCCAGGTATAGCGCAGCAGGTGTACCCAGCCCGCCAAGACCAATAATCAGCACCTGGCTGTCGAGCAGTTTTTGCTGCCCGTCCAGAGCGATATCGTCGAGCAGGATTTGGCGGCTATAACGCATAAAGTCACGGTCATTCATCGCCAACTCCTGCAATTTCCAGCAACTGTGCCGTTGCCAAACGCCAGTCTGCGGCTTGAGTAATGGCGCTGACGACGGCGATACTGCCGACACCCGTTGCTATCACCTCAGGCGCGCGCGGCAGACTGATACCGCCAATCGCCACGGTGGGATAATCCACCAGGCGCTCAACATGCCGTGCCAGCTGTTCCAGCCCCTGCGGTGCGGAAGGCATCTGTTTGGTTTGTGTCGGAAACACATGTCCCAGCGCGATATAAGAAGGACGTGCCGCCAGCGCGACGTCGATTTCCATATCATCATGTGTCGAAACGCCCAGTCGCAGACCTGCCGCGCGGATGGCGCTGAGATCGGTGGCTTGCAAATCTTCCTGCCCCAAATGGACGCCGTATGCTTGATGCTTGATCGCCAGTCGCCAGTAATCATTAATAAACAATCGCGCGTTATATCGGCGGCCCAGCGCAATTGCCGCCACGACATCGGCTTCTACCTCTTCATCGCGCCGATCTTTGATGCGTAGCTGGAGAGTACGTACGCCTGCATCCAACAGACGTTCGATCCACTGTACGCTGTCAACCACCGGGTACAGTCCTAAACGAAAGGGTACAGGAGGAAACTCAGGCTGATACATCACGCTTCCTCCTTACGCAGGTAGATTTCTCCGCCTCTGGCGCGGAAGTTCTCCGACATATCCGCCATTCCCACTTCAATGGTTTGCGCGGCGGCGTAATCACGCACTTCCTGGCTGATTTTCATCGAGCAGAATTTCGGTCCACACATGGAGCAAAAATGGGCGACTTTACCGGACTCTTGCGGCAGGGTTTCATCGTGATAAGCGCGGGCAGTAAACGGGTCGAGGGCCAGATTAAACTGGTCTTCCCAGCGAAATTCGAAGCGGGCTTTCGACATGGCGTTATCGCGAATTTGCGCGCCCGGATGCCCTTTCGCCAGGTCGGCGGCGTGAGCGGCAATCTTATAGGTGATAAGCCCTTGTTTAACATCTTCTTTATTTGGCAGGCCCAGATGCTCTTTCGGCGTTACGTAACAGAGCATCGCGCAGCCAAACCAGCCAATCATCGCCGCACCAATCCCCGACGTGAAGTGGTCATAACCCGGCGCGATATCGGTAGTTAGCGGCCCCAGAGTGTAAAACGGCGCTTCGTGGCATTGCTCTAACTCCTCGGTCATATTGCGGCGGATCATCTGCATCGGCACGTGGCCTGGGCCTTCAATCATCACCTGTACGTCATATTCCCAGGCGATTTTGGTCAGTTCACCCAGCGTATGCAGCTCGGCAAATTGCGCTTCATCGTTGGCGTCCTGAACAGAACCGGGGCGCAGACCGTCGCCCAGCGACAGCGAAACGTCATAAGCGGCACAGATTTCACAAATTTCGCGGAAGTGTTGATAGAGGAAATTTTCCTGATGATGGGAGAGGCACCATTTCGCCATAATCGAACCGCCGCGAGAGACGATACCAGTCAGGCGTTTCGCGGTCATCGGCACATAGCGCAGCAGTACGCCCGCATGGATAGTGAAGTAATCCACACCTTGCTCGGCTTGTTCCAGCAGCGTGTCGCGGAACGCTTCCCAGGTAAGATCTTCGGCGATCCCGTTAACCTTCTCCAGCGCCTGGTAGATCGGCACTGTACCGATCGGCACCGGGCTGTTACGCAAAATCCACTCGCGGGTTTCGTGAATATAGCGACCGGTGGAGAGATCCATCACCGTATCCGCTCCCCAGCGCGTGGACCATACCAGCTTTTCCACTTCTTCTTCGATGGAAGAGGTGACCGCCGAGTTGCCGATATTGGCGTTAACTTTTACCAGGAAATTGCGACCAATAATCATCGGCTCCGATTCCGGATGATTAATGTTGGCCGGGATAATCGCACGTCCGGCAGCAACTTCATCACGGACAAATTCCGCAGTGATATTTTCCGGCAGACGTGCGCCAAAGCTCATTCCCGGATGCTGGTGGCGCAAAACTTCGCTACGTATGCGCTCGCGACCCATATTCTCGCGAATGGCGATGAATTCCATTTCGGGCGTGATGATGCCCCGGCGGGCGTAGTGCAGTTGGGTGACGCGGCGTCCTGCTTTGGCGCGCTTTGGGGTTAATACGCCGCTAAAACGTAGCTCGTCGAGGCCATCATCTGCCAGTCGCGCTTTAGTGTAATCGGAACTGCGCACGGTAAGTTCTTCGGTATCGCCGCGCGCATCGATCCACGGCTGGCGTAGTTTTGCCAGCCCTTGCTGCACGTTAATGGCAATCTGCGGATCGCCATACGGGCCGGAGGCGTCGTAGACCGGAATCGCTTCGTTTTCTTCGTACTGCGGCTGTTCTTTGCTACCGCCGATTAGCGTCGGGCTAAGCTGGATCTCACGCATCGGCACGCGCACGCCGGGTTGTGTGCCGGTGATGTAAATGCGTTTTGAGTTTGGAAAGGCGGTGCCTTCCAGGGTGTCGATAAAATGTTGGGCCTGGGCGCGTTGTTCGCGGCGGGTCAGTTTTGTTGCAGACATAGCTCATTCCAAAAAGTTAAGGACGTGGCTTGTCAGACGACGGATGAAGCAAGAGACGATCGCCGCAAAGGCGATGCGATAGCAGATTAACTCTTGTTCCCTTCGCAGGTATTAGCCTGATCAGGTTCCGCGGATCCCGAATAAACGGTCTCAGCCAGTTAAGGCACTCCGACAAGAAATTAGCCCCACAAACGGGGCGTTGAATGTAAATTACGCGTTAACAGCGCAGAACTCAAGCAGGATGTTTGACGCGGGCGGCGTCAAGCACCAGCAGAATCAGCTTATCTTCCAGCACAAAGCGCGCTTCCAGCGCCTCGCCGATGTCAGATAAAACCTGTTGAAACTCAAGGTAATTATCATGATCGATGGCGGTTTCCAGGCTGGAATCGTAGTAATCCATGATCTGTTGGGTATTGGCTTCGAGTTGCGGCCAAATCTTCGCGGCGCGCGCGAGTTGCCCGTTGCCTTCCAGCTTATGAAGAATGCGCTCATAAATACTGAAATGTCCGGCAGACAAGTAATCGACCAGGCTCTGACAAAAATCATCAAGGGCTTTTTCGTTTAGCCTCATGTACGATTCTTTGCCAGGCTTAATGCCAACCAGATTGTAGTAAGCCACGAGCAGATGCTTACGTACATGTAGCCAGCGATCAACCAGTTTGTTACTTCCTCTGACGCGCTCCGTCAGGTTATCGAGCTGGTTAAGCATGATTGACTCCGCAAGTTTGTATTCAAAAACTGCTCAGTGAGAAATGTAAAAACCATGTTAAACATGCCAGTGATGCAAAGGTAGTGCAAGAGCTATGGATCGTATAATTGAAAAATTAGATCACGGCTGGTGGGTCGTCAGCCATGAACAAAAATTATGGTTGCCGAAGGGAGAATTGCCATATGGCGAAGCGGCAAATTTCGATCTTGTGGGTCAGCGCGCACTACAAATCGGCGAATGGCAGGGGGAACCTGTTTGGTTAGTACAACAGCAGCGGCGTCACGATATGGGGTCGGTACGTCAGGTCATTGATCTCGATGTTGGGCTGTTTCAACTGGCCGGACGTGGCGTGCAACTGGCGGAGTTTTACCGATCGCATAAATACTGTGGTTACTGCGGGCATGAAATGTATCCAAGCAAAACCGAATGGGCGATGCTGTGCAGCCATTGCCGTGAGCGTTACTACCCGCAAATCGCCCCCTGCATTATTGTTGCCATCCGTCGCGATGATTCGATCCTCCTCGCCCAGCATACCCGCCATCGTAACGGTGTCCATACGGTACTTGCCGGATTCGTCGAAGTGGGCGAAACCCTCGAGCAGGCTGTCGCGCGGGAAGTGATGGAAGAGAGCGGAATTAAAGTTAAAAACTTGCGTTACGTGACTTCCCAGCCGTGGCCGTTTCCTCAGTCTTTAATGACCGCGTTTATGGCGGAATATGACAGCGGCGAGATCGTGATCGACCCGAAAGAATTGCTTGAGGCGAACTGGTATCGCTATGACGATTTGCCGTTACTCCCGCCGCCCGGCACCGTAGCGCGCCGTCTGATAGAAGATACAGTGGCGATGTGTCGGGCAGAGTATGAGTGATGATACACTGACCGCCTGACGCACTAAGGAACAGCCAAAATGACCGAACTTAAAAACGATCGTTATCTGCGGGCGCTGCTGCGCCAGCCCGTTGATGTCACTCCAGTATGGATGATGCGCCAGGCGGGTCGCTATCTACCGGAATATAAAGCCACGCGCGCCCAGGCGGGCGATTTTATGTCGCTGTGCAAAAACGCCGAGCTGGCGTGCGAAGTGACTTTGCAACCGCTGCGTCGCTACCCGCTGGATGCGGCGATCCTCTTTTCCGATATCCTCACCGTGCCGGACGCGATGGGGTTAGGGCTCTATTTTGAAGCCGGAGAAGGTCCGCGTTTTACCTCGCCAGTCACCTGCAAAGCCGACGTCGATAAACTGCCAATTCCGGACCCGGAAGATGAGCTGGGTTACGTGATGAACGCGGTGCGTACCATTCGTCGCGAACTGAAAGGCGAAGTGCCGCTGATTGGTTTTTCTGGCAGCCCGTGGACGCTGGCGACCTACATGGTGGAAGGCGGCAGCAGCAAAGCCTTCACCGTGATCAAAAAAATGATGTATGCCGATCCGCAGGCGCTGCACGCGCTACTCGATAAACTGGCGAAAAGCGTCACTTTGTATCTGAATGCGCAGATTAAAGCCGGTGCTCAGGCAGTGATGATTTTCGACACCTGGGGCGGCGTGCTTACCGGGCGCGATTATCAACAGTTCTCGCTCTATTACATGCATAAAATTGTTGATGGTTTACTGCGTGAAAACGACGGTCGCCGCGTACCGGTCACGCTGTTTACCAAAGGTGGCGGACAGTGGCTGGAAGCGATGGCAGAAACCGGTTGCGATGCGCTGGGCCTCGACTGGACAACGGACATCGCCGATGCGCGCCGTCGCGTGGGCAATAAAGTCGCGCTGCAGGGTAATATGGATCCGTCGATGCTGTACGCGCCACCTGCCCGCATTGAAGAAGAAGTTGCGACTATACTTGCCGGTTTCGGTCACGGCGAAGGTCATGTCTTTAACCTTGGTCACGGCATTCATCAGGATGTGCCGCCAGAACATGCTGGCGTGTTTGTGGAGGCAGTGCATCGCTTGTCTGAACAGTATCACCGCTAAGGAGCGATTATGGATCTCGCGTCATTACGCGCTCAACAAATTGAACTGGCTTCTTCTGTGATCCGCGAGGATCGACTCGATAAAGATCCGCCGGATCTGATCGCCGGAGCCGATGTCGGATTTGAGCAGGGCGGAGAAGTGACGCGAGCGGCGATGGTGCTGCTGAAATACCCCTCGCTTGAGCTGGTGGAGTATAAAGTGGCCCGCATCGCCACCACCATGCCTTACATTCCAGGTTTTCTCTCCTTCCGCGAATATCCTGCGCTGCTGGCAGCGTGGGAGATGCTGTCACAAAAGCCGGATTTAGTGTTTGTCGATGGTCACGGGATCTCGCATCCTCGCCGTCTTGGCGTTGCCAGCCACTTTGGTTTGCTGGTGGATGTGCCGACCATTGGCGTGGCGAAAAAACGGCTCTGCGGTAAATTCGAACCGCTCTCCAGCGAACCGGGCGCGCTGGCCCCACTGATGGATAAAGGCGAGCAGCTGGCCTGGGTCTGGCGCAGCAAAGCGCGCTGTAACCCGTTGTTTATCGCTACCGGTCATCGGGTCAGCGTGGACAGCGCGCTGGCGTGGGTACAACGCTGCATGAAAGGCTATCGTCTGCCGGAGCCAACGCGCTGGGCGGACGCGGTGGCCTCGGAACGTCCGGCGTTCGTGCGCTATACAGCAAATCAGCCCTAATTCAGGTAAACTGCGGATAATTTCCGTATTTGAGAACTCAACATGTTACAAAACCCAATTCATCTGCGTCTGGAGCGCCTGGAAAGCTGGCAGCACGTCACTTTCATGGCTTGCTTATGCGAACGCATGTACCCCAATTACGCCATGTTCTGCCAGCAAACCGGTTTTGGTGATGGGCAAATTTACCGCCGCATTCTCGATCTCATCTGGGAAACGCTGACCGTCAAAGACGCAAAAGTAAATTTCGACAGCCAACTGGAGAAATTTGAAGAAGCGATTCCTTCAGCCGACGATTTCGATCTGTACGGCGTTTATCCGGCAATCGATGCATGCGTGGCGTTAAGTGAACTGGTCCATTCGCGTTTAAGTGGCGAAACGCTCGAACACGCGGTGGAAGTGAGTAAGACCTCCATCACGACCGTTGCGATGCTGGAAATGACTCAGGCTGGTCGCGAAATGAGCGATGAAGAGCTCAAAGAAAACCCAGCTGTAGAGCAAGAATGGGACATTCAGTGGGAAATATTCCGACTTTTAGCTGAGTGCGAAGAACGCGATATCGAGCTGATAAAAGGCCTTAGGGCAGACCTGCGTGAGGCGGGTGAGAGCAATATTGGTATAATTTTTCAGCAATAAGACCAGAAAACGTGATTTAACGCCTGATTTGTCGTACCTGGAGTCTTCCCTTTCGCCCCCCGTCTGGTCTACATTTGGGGGGCGAAAAAAAGTGGCTATCGGTGCGTGTATGCAGGAGAGTGCTATTCTGGCATTTCCGTCGCACTCGATGCTTAGCAAGCGATAAACACATTGTAAGGATAACTTATGAACAAGACTCAACTGATTGATGTAATTGCAGAGAAAGCAGAACTGTCCAAAACCCAGGCTAAAGCTGCTCTGGAGTCCACTCTGGCTGCAATTACTGAGTCTCTGAAAGAAGGCGATGCTGTACAACTGGTTGGTTTCGGTACCTTCAAAGTGAACCACCGCGCTGAGCGTACTGGCCGCAACCCGCAGACCGGTAAAGAAATCAAAATTGCCGCAGCTAACGTACCGGCATTTGTTTCTGGCAAGGCACTGAAAGACGCAGTTAAGTAAGATTGCGTGGCAGTGAACAGTTTTAACGAAGGGGTGGTTTCACCCCTTTTGTCTTTCTGGCGTCGATCATTGATGCTGGCTGGCGCTCTGTTTCTCACTGCCTGTAGTCACAACTCTTCACTTCCTCCCTTTACCGCCAGTGGATTTGCTGAAGACCAGGGCGCGGTACGCATCTGGCGAAAAGACAGCGGCGATAATGTGCATCTGCTTGCCGTGTTTAGCCCGTGGCGCAGTGGCGATACCACAACGCGAGAGTATCGCTGGCAGGGCGATAACCTCACGCTCATCAATATCAATGTTTACAGCAAACCGCCGGTGAACATTCGCGCGCGTTTTGACGATCGCGGCGATCTGAGCTTTATGCAACGTGAATCCGATGGGGAAAAGCAGCAGCTTTCTAACGACCAAATCGATTTATACCGTTATCGTGCTGATCAGATCCGCCAGATTAGCGATGCCTTACGTCAGGGGAGAGTCGTGCTGCGCCAGGGGCGCTGGCATGCGATGGAGCAGACTGTGACCACCTGCGAAGGGCAAACCATTAAACCTGATTTAGATTCGCAGGCGATAGCGCATATCGAGCGCCGCCAGAGCCGCTCTTCTGTTGATGTCAGCGTGGCATGGCTGGAAGCGCCCGAAGGTTCGCAATTACTGTTGGTGGCAAACTCTGATTTCTGTCGCTGGCAACCCAACGAGAAAACGTTCTGATTTACCAGTGGCCCATACCCATATGACCGCCACCATCGCAACCACCGTAACCCATACCGCAACCGCGCGGGATACCCGCTTCAGCCATCGCAATATCGCGTTTAACCCGTAACTCGTCTAATGATTGACGCAGCGTTTCCATCTCTTTAGCAACGGCATTGATTTTGCTGCTATCCGGTGGGTTCGCGGCTAACAACGCGTTGTATTCATAACGCTTCGTCACCAGTTTTTGTTGCAGCACGCTGCTTTGGGCGTAAAAGTCATTATGAATTTTTTGCCAGACTGTCTGTTGTTCGCTGGTCAAAGGCGCGGCATTTTGCTGCCACATACCATGTCCGCCGTGAGCAAATGCCGATGTCGATCCCATCGCCATTGCTGAAAGCGCCATCATTACCAGGGCAATTTTCGTGTTCCGTTTCATGGTTAATCCTCCAGTGGTTGTCTTACTTCGGGTATTGCATCTTCCGTGCCAACGGCGAAACGCTGATATGACGGGTAATCTGGCATGATAAACGAGTAAAAATGACTCGCCTGCTGCGGGTAGCGAGTCATTTTTACTCATTGAAACTTAAGCCTTTGTGTTACAGCGCAGGGTAAGCGCTGATAAAAGATGGCATGATTTCTGCTGTCAGAAAGGGATGAGCAGGCAAAGAAGAAGATGCGTTTTATGCAACGTTCTAAAGACTCCTTAGCTAAATGGTTAAGCGCGATCCTCCCCGTGGTCATTGTTGGGCTGGTGGGGCTGTTTGCGGTGACAGTGATTCGCGATTATGGGCGCGAGACTGCCGCCGCCAGACAAACGCTGCTGGAAAAAGGCAGTGTACTTATCCGTGCTCTCGAATCCGGCTCGCGCGTCGGCATGGGGATGCGCATGCATCATGCGCAGCAGCAGGCATTACTGGAAGAAATGGCCGGGCAGCCTGGTGTACGTTGGTTTGCGGTCACGGATGAACAAGGAACAATCGTGATGCATAGCAACTCCGGCATGGTGGGAAAACAGCTTTATTCCCCGCAGGAAATGCAGCAGTTACATCCGGGAGATGAAGAAGCGTGGCGGCGGATCGATAGCGCAGACGGCGAGCCTGTTCTGGAAATTTATCGCCAGTTTCAACCGATGTTTGCTGCTGGAATGCACCGGATGCGCCATATGCAGCAATATGCCGCGACACCACAAGCAATTTTCATTGCTTTCGACGCCAGTAACATTGTGAGTGCCGAAGATCGTGAGCAGAGAAACACCCTGATTATCCTCTTCGCCCTGGCGACGGTCTTGCTGGCAAGCGTGTTGTCATTCTTCTGGTATCGTCGCTATCTGCGCTCGCGCCAGTTGTTGCAGGATGAAATGAAGCGCAAAGAGAAGCTGGTGGCGCTGGGGCACCTTGCGGCAGGTGTTGCCCACGAAATCCGTAACCCACTTTCCTCGATTAAAGGGCTGGCGAAATACTTTGCCGAACGCGCGCCAGCAGGGGGAGAAGCGCATCAACTGGCGCAGGTGATGGCGAAAGAAGCCGACCGTTTAAACCGCGTGGTAAGCGAGTTGCTGGAACTGGTTAAGCCAACGCATCTGGCTTTGCAGGCGGTGGATCTCAACACGCTGATTAACCACTCATTACAGCTGGTAAGCCAGGATGCAAACAGCCGGGAGATCCAGTTACGCTTTACCGCCAACGACACATTACCGGAAATTCAGGCCGATCCGGACAGGCTGACTCAGGTCCTGTTGAATCTCTATCTCAATGCTATTCAGGCGATTGGTCAGCATGGCGTGATTAGCGTGACGGCCAGCGAAAGCGGCACGGGTGTGAAAATCAGCGTTACCGACAGCGGTAAGGGAATTGCGGCAGATCAGCTTGAAGCCATCTTCACCCCGTACTTCACCACCAAAGCCGAAGGCACCGGACTGGGGCTGGCGGTCGTGCATAATATTGTTGAACAACACGGTGGTACAATTCAGGTCGCAAGCCAGGAGGGAAAAGGCGCAACGTTCACCCTCTGGCTTCCGGTCAATATTACGCGTAAGGACCCACAAGGATGACGCACGATAATATCGATATTCTGGTGGTGGATGATGACATTAGCCACTGCACTATTTTGCAGGCTTTACTGCGCGGCTGGGGCTATAACGTCGCGCTGGCGAACAGCGGGCGACAGGCGCTGGAGCAGGTGCGGGAACAGGTTTTTGATCTTGTGCTTTGCGATGTGCGAATGGCAGAGATGGACGGCATCGCCACGCTCAAAGAGATCAAAGCGTTAAATCCGGCAATTCCGGTACTGATTATGACCGCGTACTCCAGCGTCGAGACGGCGGTAGAGGCGTTGAAAACCGGGGCGCTGGATTATCTCATCAAGCCGCTGGATTTCGATAACCTGCAGGCGACGCTGGAAAAGGCCCTCGCGCATACGCACAGTATTGACGCTGAAACGCCTGCGGTGTCTGCCAGCCAGTTCGGTATGGTCGGTAAAAGCCCGGCGATGCAACACCTGCTCAGTGAAATCGCCCTCGTCGCGCCATCGGAAGCCACGGTGCTGATCCATGGCGATTCCGGCACCGGTAAAGAGCTGGTCGCCAGGGCGATTCACGCCAGTAGCGCACGGAGTGAAAAACCACTGGTAACGCTCAACTGTGCGGCACTCAACGAATCCTTGCTGGAATCTGAATTGTTCGGTCACGAAAAAGGGGCGTTTACCGGGGCCGACAAACGGCGGGAGGGGCGCTTTGTTGAGGCGGACGGCGGCACGTTGTTTCTCGATGAAATTGGCGATATCTCGCCGATGATGCAGGTGCGTCTGCTACGTGCGATTCAGGAGCGCGAAGTTCAGCGTGTCGGCAGCAACCAGACCATCTCGGTTGATGTCCGGCTGATTGCGGCGACTTATCGCGATCTTGCCGCAGAGGTGAATGCCGGGCGTTTTCGCCAGGATCTCTACTATCGCCTGAACGTGGTGGCGATTGAAGTTCCGTCGCTGCGTCAGCGGCGGGAAGATATTCCTCTGCTGACAAACCATTTTCTTCAGCGCTTTGCCGAGCGTAATCGCAAGGCGGTAAAAGGTTTTACGCCCCAGGCGATGGATCTGCTGATTCACTACGACTGGCCGGGAAATATTCGTGAACTGGAAAACGCGGTGGAACGGGCGGTGGTGCTGCTGACCGGGGAATATATTTCCGAACGCGAGCTGCCGCTGGCGATTGCGAGTACGCCGATCCCGCTGGTACAAAGTCAGGATATTCAGCCGCTGGTGGAAGTCGAAAAAGAGGTGATTCTTGCGGCACTGGAGAAAACGGGCGGCAACAAAACCGAAGCCGCCCGTCAGTTAGGGATCACGCGCAAAACGCTCTTGGCAAAACTGTCGCGTTAGTTCTGCTCGCGTTCGATAGCGCGCCAGCCGATATCTTTCCGGCAGAAGCAGTCGTCCCAATGGATATCGGTCATTAAGGCATAAGCGCGTTTCTGCGCTTCTGCCACGGTATGACCCAGCGCGGTGACGCACAGTACGCGCCCGCCGCTGGTCACTACCTGCTCGTCATCCGCCAGTTTCGTGCCCGCGTGGAACACTTTGCCGTCAGACACTTCTTCCAGCGGCAGGCCGTGGATCACATCGCCGGTGCGGTAATCGCCCGGATATCCACCCGCAGCCATCACCACGCCGAGAGAAGCGCGTTCATCCCACTCGGACGTTTTCTCGTCCAGCTTGCCTTCACAGGCTGCCAGGCAGAGTTCAACCAGATCGGACTTCATGCGCAGCATAATCGGTTGGGTTTCTGGATCGCCAAAGCGGCAGTTAAATTCAATAACCTTCGGATTGCCCTGTTTGTCGATCATCAGGCCCGCGTAGAGAAAACCAGTGTAGGTGTTGCCTTCTGCCGCCATGCCTTTCACGGTTGGCCAGATGATTCGTTCCATCGTGCGCTGATGAACCTCATCGGTCACTACTGGCGCAGGGGAGTAAGCGCCCATCCCGCCGGTGTTCGGCCCGGTATCTTTATCGCCTACGCGTTTGTGATCCTGGCTGGTGGCCATCGGCAGCACATGCTCACCGTCCACCATCACGATAAAGCTCGCTTCTTCGCCGTCGAGGAACTCTTCGATAACGATGCGATGCCCCGCGTCGCCAAAAGCGTTGCCCGCCAGCATATCGTGAACAGCCGCTTCCGCTTCTTCCTGCGTCATCGCCACGATAACGCCTTTCCCGGCAGCCAGACCGTCAGCTTTAATGACGATTGGCGCGCCTTTCTCACGCAGATACGCCAGCGCAGGTTCTACCTCGGTGAAGTTCTGGTATTCCGCCGTAGGGATCTGATGGCGGGCCAGGAAATCCTTGGTAAACGCTTTCGAGCCTTCCAGCTGCGCGGCACCTGCGGTTGGGCCGAAGATTTTCATCCCGGCGGCGCGGAAGGTATCGACCACGCCTTTCACCAGCGGCGCTTCCGGGCCGACGATGGTTAGATCGATCTTTTCGTTTTGCGCGAAATCCAGCAGCGCCGGGATATCGGTTACGCCGATAGCGACGTTTTGCAGTGCAGGCTCCAGCGCAGTGCCTGCGTTACCCGGAGCAACAAAAACAGTTTCAACCAGCGGCGACTGGGCCGCTTTCCAGGCCAGCGCGTGCTCGCGCCCGCCGTTACCAATCACTAATACTTTCATCTATTGCTCCATTAATGGCGGAAGTGGCGCATGTCGGTGAAGAGCATTGCAATACCGTGCTCGTCGGCGGCGGCAATTACTTCGTCATCACGGATAGAACCGCCAGGCTGGATTACACAGGTCACACCCGCAGCGGCGGCGGCATCAATACCGTCGCGGAACGGGAAGAATGCGTCAGAAGCCATCGAGGAACCTTTCACTTCCAGGCCTTCATCGGCCGCTTTAATACCGGCGATTTTCGCGGAGTACACACGGCTCATCTGGCCTGCGCCAATACCGATGGTCATATTGTTTTTGGCATAGACGATAGCATTGGATTTCACGAACTTCGCCACTTTCCAGCAGAACAGCGCATCACGCAGTTCCTGTTCGCTCGGCTGACGTTTGGTGACGACGCGCAGTTCTTCTGCACCGACCATCCCCAGGTCTCGATCCTGAACCAGCAGACCGCCGTTCACGCGTTTGAAATCAAGACCCGGAACACGCTCGCCCCACTGACCGCAGGTCAGGACGCGTACGTTCTGTTTGGCGGCGGTGATTTTCAGGGCTTCTTCGCTGGCGGACGGCGCAATAATCACTTCAACAAACTGACGAGAAATGATGGCCTGCGCGGTTTCCGCATCCAGCTCGCGGTTAAAGGCGATAATGCCGCCGAATGCGGAGGTCGGGTCGGTTTTGTACGCGCGATCGTAAGCATCAAGAATGGAATTGCCGATAGCCACGCCGCAAGGGTTGGCGTGCTTCACAATCACACATGCCGGCTCGGCGAACTCTTTCACGCACTCCAGCGCCGCATCGGTATCGGCGATGTTGTTATAAGAGAGGGCTTTACCCTGAACCTGGGTTGCGGTAGCAACGGAGGCTTCTTTGACATTCTCTTCTATATAGAAGGCAGCCTGCTGGTGGCTGTTCTCGCCGTAACGCATATCCTGCTTCTTAATGAAGTTCAGGTTCAGCGTGCGTGGGAAGCGACCGGCGGCTTCTTTGCTTTCACCGTGGTAAGCCGGAACCATGCTGCCGAAGTAGTTGGCAATCATGCTGTCGTAGGCGGCGGTGTGTTCGAAGGCTTTGATGGCAAGGTCAAAGCGAGTTTCCAGAGTCAGGGAGCCTTCATTGGCATCTATCTCTTTAATAATGGCGTCGTAGTCGCTGCTCTTCACCACGATGGCGACATCTTTATGGTTCTTGGCGGCAGAGCGCACCATCGTCGGGCCGCCGATATCGATGTTCTCAACCGCATCTTCCAGCGAGCAGCCTTCACGAGCAACGGTCTGGGCGAACGGATACAGGTTAACAACCACCATATCGATAGGCTGGATCTGATGTTCTTCCATAATGGTATCGTCCTGGCCGCGACGGCCCAGAATGCCACCATGTACTTTCGGATGCAGGGTCTTCACGCGTCCATCCATCATCTCCGGGAAACCGGTGTAATCGGAAACTTCGGTTACCGGCAGACCTTTTTCTGCTAACAGACGGGCAGTGCCCCCTGTAGACAGCAGCTCCACACCGCGTGCGGAAAGTGCCTGGGCGAATTCGACGATACCGGCTTTGTCAGAAACACTGAGCAGAGCGCGGCGGACTGGACGACGTTGTTGCATGGTAAATCCCCTGGATTTGACTATTACAGAGAGCGTTAGCTGAATTTTTCGCGAAAAACTCAGCTAACGCCCCTAACGGGGCATCCTTATTTTTCGCCCGCATTGTAACGAAAACGTTTGCGCAACGCTCGCGAATTTTTCTCTTTCAATGGTGATCACAATTTTGACAGTGTTTACCGTGGGAAAAATACAGAAATTACATTGATGATTGTGGATAACTCTGTGCGTAAAAAGGTATAAAGCGGGGTTTTGCTGGGGAATGCAGCAGTCAGTCATTTTTCTGCAATTTTTCTATTGCGGCCTGCGGAGAACTCCCTATAATGCGCCTCCATCGACACGGCGGATGTGAATCACTTCACACAAACAGCCGGTTCGGTTGAAGAGAAAAATCCTGAAATTCAGGGTTGACTCTGAAAGAGGA
>NZ_JBJQMC010000034.1:0-33205 GCF_046486085.1 Escherichia sp. WS568 | reverse complement strand
CCTTCACAAAGTCACAACGACCGTCAGCAAAAACCACGCAATGATAGTCATTGAGGATTTGAAGGTCAGCAACATGTCAAAGTCAGCAGCGGGTACGGTCAGCCAGCCGGGGCGCAATGTCCGGGCAAAATCAGGTTTAAACCGTTCGATACTGAATCAGGGCTGGTATGAAATGCGCCGCCAGCTTGAGTACAAGCAGCTCTGGCGTGGCGGTCAGGTGCTTGCTGTTCCGCCAGCGTACACAAGCCAGCGTTGCGCGTGCTGTGGTCATACAGCGAAAGAAAATCGCCTGTCACAAAGTAAATTCAGATTCCAGGTATGTGGATATACAGCGAACGCCGATGTAAACGGCGCTCGTAACATTTTAGCGGCGGGGCACGCCGTTCTTGCCTGTGGAGAGATGGTGCAGTCAGGCCGCCCGTTGAAGCAGGAACCCACCGAAATGATTCAGGCGACAGCCTGAACGTAGCAGGGATCCTCGTCCTTCAGGGCGTGGAGGATGTCAAGCTGATTCATCTATGTCGAGACGAGCAAGGAAATTACGAATTCCTTCGCGTGACAAAAATTGCGCAACTTTTTCCCGCTCACTGTGAGTCATGTTGTCTATTGCGCTGATGATTTGCCGATAAGCAGGAGTGCGAATCCCCGGTGCGTATTCGGCAAGGGGTTCTTCGGCTTCCAGAAGCATCGGCGTGTTATGGAAGGCTGGCGTGTTCTGAATAAACTCGCAAACTTGCGTATCGACCAGAATAAGTCTGGCACGACCGCCTTTCACGCCGGGAAATTTTTCCGTTTTCCAGCCTTTTTCTCTGATCCAACGGTTAACAGTTTGTTTAGCCACACCGAGGCATTCAGCCAGTTCTTCGGTGGTCATTTTATTGCGTAATCTTTTCATATTATTTGCTATCGCGAATCCCTAAGCGTTGTAATAATCCGATAATCCCTTCCCGCAGAAGCAAGGATGTAAACTGTTTTTGTTCAACTGGCGTCATCTCTTTCGCCAGTGTCACCAGCAACACTTCAAGCGGCGCATCACCAGACAGGGCAGGCGTTTCTCCCTGACTTTCCGGACGTTCAGCATTGCGAATATATTCACGAACCTGTTCATTGACGTGAACCAGTCGGGCTTTGCCACCCTGGACGCCTGGTTTTGGTGACGTTGTCCAGCCTTCCTTGCGTACCCATTTATTAATGGTCTGGCGGCTATAGCCGGTCAGTCTGGCAAGTTCATCTGGCGTCATCCTCTCCTTGAACATAACAATTCCCTGAATGTATGTGGGTCTATTAGTAGTTCATTTTATAACACCACTTTACAGGAAACCGTGACATGAATAACTACTGAATGCGAGCGGTTTTCCAAAATTGTTCATTTGCCTGATTTTTCAGCGATTGAAACTACACGTTGCAATTTGCCGTTGACACATTCGGGCGGAATTCATATGATGCCGCCCGTCAACTCGACAAGCTTTACGTGACGGGGCTATAGCTCAGCTGGGAGAGCGCTTGCATGGCATGCAAGAGGTCAGCGGTTCGATCCCGCTTAGCTCCACCAAATTTTGCACCCAGCAAAATTTGTACGTAAACGCATCGTGGGGCTATAGCTCAGCTGGGAGAGCGCTTGCATGGCATGCAAGAGGTCAGCGGTTCGATCCCGCTTAGCTCCACCAAATTTCAAACCCTCGCTGTAAAGCGGGGGTTTTTTGTCTCTGCTTTTTGCCGCTTTTGTAATACAGTCTACGTCCGGGTTAGCGGCGCCTGGTGAAAGCATCATTGGATGAAAAATCGGCAACAGGCTGACCCCTGTTTGCTTCGCGATGCGAATAAACTTATTATTTGTGTGCCTGAAAACCCCGATCAGTGAGAGTAGTGTACTCATGTTTGTGGAGCATAACCTGATAAAAAATATCAAGATATTCACACTAGCGTTTACGCTCACCGTGGTACTTATTCAGCTATCCCGTTTTATTTCGCCACTTGCCATTATCCATTCCAGTTATATCTTTCTGGCGTGGATGCCACTGTGCGTAATGCTGTCAATCTTGTTTATCTTTGGCTGGCGCGGTGTCGTTCCCGTTTTATGCGGGATGTTTTGCACCAATCTGTGGAACTTTCATCTCTCTTTTTTACAGACCGCGGTCATGCTCGGCAGCCAGACGTTTGTTGTGTTGTGTGCCTGCGCAATATTACGCTGGCAGCTGGGGACGCGTTGGCGTTATGGATTGACCAGCCGATATGTCTGGCAACGTCTGTTCTGGCTTGGTTTGGTGGCGCCGATTGGCATCAAATGCAGCATGTATCTTGTGGGAAATTTCTTTGATTTTCCGCTAAAGATATCTACCTTTTTCGGCGATGCGGATGCCATTTTCACGGTCGTTGATTTGCTAAGCCTTTTCACCGCAGTGCTGATTTACAACATGCTTTTTTACTATCTCACCCGCATGATTGTAAGTCCCCACTTTGCACAGATATTGTGGCGTAGGGATATCGCTCCGTCGTTGAGCAAAGAGAAACGCGCATTTACCTTAAGCTGGCTGGCAGCTCTTAGCGTGCTGCTACTTCTGATGTGCACACCGTATGAAAATGACTTTATTGCCGGTTACCTGGTACCTGTTTTCTTTATCATCTTTACCCTCGGTGTCGGTAAGCTTCGCTATCCGTTTTTAAATCTCACCTGGGCTGTTTCAACGCTTTGCCTTCTGAATTACAACCAGAACTTTTTGCAAGGGGTACTAACCGAATATTCGCTGGCATTTATTCTCGCAGTACTGATTTCCTTTAGTGTTTGCCTGCTCTATATGGTGCGTATTTATCATCGTAGTGAATGGCTTAACCGCCGCTGGCATTTGCAGGCGCTGACCGATCCGTTAACGCTTCTACCCAACTTTCGTGCGTTGGAGCAAGCGCCGGAGCAAGAGGCGGGCAAGAGTTTTTGCTGCCTGCGCATTGATAATCTTGAGTTTATGAGTCGTCATTACGGCTTAATGATGCGCGTTCACTGTATCCGCTCAATTTACCGTACGCTGCTGCCGTTGATGCAGGAAAACGAAAAGTTGTATCAATTGCCGGGTAGTGAACTGCTGATAGTGCTGAGCGGGCCGGAAACGGAAGGGCGACTCCAGCATATGGTTAACATCCTGAATAGTCGGCAAATTCACTGGAACAATACCGGGCTGGATATGGGCTATGGTGCTGCCTGGGGGCGTTTTGATGGAAATCAGGAAACCCTGCAACCCTTGTTGGGGCAGTTAAGCTGGCTGGCGGAACAATCCTGCGCTCATCATCATGTGCTGGCGCTGGATAGCAGAGAGGAGATGGTTTCCGGGCAGACCACTAAACAGGTGCTATTGCTGAATACCATTCGTACTGCATTAGATCAGGGCGATTTGCTGCTCTACGCCCAGCCAATTCGCAACAAAGAGGGTGAAGGTTATGATGAGATCCTCGCGCGACTGAAATATGACGGCGGCATTATGACCCCGGATAAGTTTCTGCCCCTTATTGCTCAGTTTAACCTTAGCGCGCGTTTTGATTTGCAAGTGCTGGAATCCTTGTTGAAGTGGCTGGCAACACACCCTTGCGACAAAAAAGGTCCGCGCTTTTCAGTCAATTTAATGCCGCTCACGCTGCTGCAAAAAAATATCGCCGGGCGGATTATTCGTCTGTTTAAGCGTTATCACATCTCCCCGCAGGCGGTCATTCTTGAGATCACCGAGGAGCAGGCGTTTTCTAACGCAGAAAGCAGCATGTACAACATCGAGCAACTGCATAAGTTTGGTTTCCGGATTGCGATTGATGACTTTGGCACCGGCTATGCCAACTACGAACGGTTAAAGCGTTTGCAGGCTGATATCATCAAAATTGATGGTGTCTTTGTGAAAGATATCGTCACGAATACGCTGGATGCGATGATTGTGAGATCAATTACCGATCTGGCGAAAGCGAAGTCATTGAGTGTGGTCGCGGAGTTTGTCGAGACGCAACAGCAGCAGGCGCTATTGCATAAGCTCGGGGTGCAATATCTGCAAGGGTATTTGATTGGTCGCCCGCAGCCATTAGCTGATTAACAGGCGTAAAAAACCGGGGAATTATCCCCGGCTTTTTTATGTATGGTCTTACAGCACCAGTGCTGCGATTGACGCAGACAGCACACTCACCAGGGTAGAGCCGTAAACCAGTTTCAGACCGAAGCGAGAAACCACGTTACCTTGCTCTTCATTCAGGCCTTTAACTGCACCTGCGATAATCCCGATTGATGAGAAGTTAGCGAAGGAAACCAGGAACACAGAGATGATGCCTTCAGCACGCGGAGAGAGCGTGGAAGCAATTTTCTGCAGATCCATCATCGCAACGAACTCGTTGGAAACCAGTTTGGTCGCCATGATACTGCCCACTTGCAGTGCTTCACTGGAAGGAACACCCATCACCCATGCAATCGGATAGAAGATGTAGCCCAGGATGCCCTGGAAGGAGATGCTGTAGCCAAACCAGCCAGTCACGGTAGCAAACAGTGCGTTCAGCGCGGCGATCAGGGCGATAAAGCCGATCAGCATTGCGGCAACGATAATGGCAACTTTGAAACCTGCCAGAATGTATTCACCCAGCATTTCGAAGAAGCTCTGACCTTCGTGCAGGTTGGACATCTGAATGTTTTCTTCACTGGCATCAACACGGTAAGGGTTGATCAGCGACAGCACGATAAAGGTGCTGAACATGTTCAGTACCAGCGCCGCAACGACATATTTCGGCTCCAGCATGGTCATGTATGCACCAACGATGGACATCGACACGGTGGACATCGCCGTTGCTGCCATGGTGTACATACGATTGCGGGAGATTTTGCCGAGGATATCTTTATAGGCAATAAAGTTTTCAGACTGACCCAGAATCAGGGAGCTGACGGCGTTAAAGGATTCCAGTTTGCCCATACCGTTGACTTTGGAAAGCAGGAAACCAATTGCGCGGATAATCACTGGCAACACGCGAATGTGCTGGAGAATACCGATCAATGCAGAGATAAAGACGATTGGGCACAGCACTTTCAGAAAGAAGAATGCCAGGCCTTGATCATTCATGCTACCAAAGACGAAGTTAGTCCCTTCGTTGGCAAATCCGAGCAGTTTTTCGAACATTTCGGAGAAGCCTTTCACGAAGCCTAAACCAACGTCGGAGTTCAGGAAGAACCACGCCAGTAACACTTCGATAACAAGCAGTTGAATAACATAACGGATACGAATTTTTTTGCGGTCGCTGCTTACCAGCAGTGCGAGAATCGCAACAACGGCAAGTGCCAGTACAAAATGAAGGACGCGGTCCATATTTGCTCCAAATATGAGGCAGGTTAAATTTCCGTGCACATTCTATGTAACATGGTTAAGGAAAACGAGATCTGACACACACTATAATGACGTCCTGTGACAAGCTTCAAAAATAGTGAGCTGTCATACATTTCTGCTATGTTGTGTATGGAAGCTGAAAGTTATGTAAATGTGCTAACATTAAACATAATCACAACATTCAAGTCATCAATCTTTTCGTCGTCATAATTCTGGTCTATCAAAGAAATCATCACAATCCACTTAAATGAATTTGATAATCATTCTCGTTTGACATAGCATGAAACATAGCAAAGGCTATGTTTTAGAGGCACAAGATGACTAACTATCGCGTTGAGAGTAGCAGCGGACGGGCGGCGCGCAAGATGAGGCTCGCATTAATGGGACCTGCGTTCATTGCGGCGATTGGTTATATCGATCCTGGTAACTTTGCGACCAATATTCAGGCCGGGGCCAGCTTCGGCTATCAGCTACTGTGGGTTGTCGTTTGGGCCAACCTGATGGCGATGCTGATTCAGATACTGTCTGCCAAACTGGGGATTGCCACCGGTAAAAACCTGGCGGAGCAGATTCGCGATCACTATCCGCGTCCCGTAGTGTGGTTCTATTGGGTTCAGGCAGAAATCATTGCGATGGCAACCGACCTGGCAGAATTTATTGGTGCGGCGATCGGTTTTAAACTCATTCTGGGTGTTTCGCTGTTGCAGGGCGCGGTGCTGACGGGGATCGCGACTTTCCTGATTTTAATGCTGCAACGTCGAGGGCAAAAACCGCTGGAGAAAGTAATTGGCGGGTTACTGCTGTTTGTTGCTGCGGCTTACATTGTCGAGTTGATTTTCTCCCAACCTAACCTGGCGCAACTGGGTAAAGGAATGGTAATCCCGAGTTTACCCACCTCGGAGGCAGTCTTCCTGGCGGCAGGTGTGTTGGGGGCGACGATTATGCCGCACGTGATTTATTTGCACTCTTCGCTGACTCAGCATTTACATGGTGGTTCGCGTCAACAACGTTATTCCGCCACCAAATGGGATGTGGCTATCGCCATGACGATTGCCGGTTTTGTCAATCTGGCGATGATGGCTACGGCTGCGGCGGCGTTCCACTTTTCCGGTCATACTGGCGTTGCCGATCTTGATGAGGCTTATCTGACGCTGCAACCGTTGTTAAGCCATGCTGCGGCAACGGTTTTTGGTTTAAGTCTGGTGGCTGCGGGGCTTTCGTCGACGGTGGTGGGGACACTGGCGGGGCAGGTAGTGATGCAGGGCTTCATTCGTTTTCATATCCCGCTGTGGGTGCGTCGCACTGTTACCATGTTGCCGTCATTTATTGTCATTCTGATGGGATTAGATCCGACACGGATTCTGGTTATGAGTCAGGTGCTGTTAAGTTTTGGTATCGCTCTGGCGCTGGTTCCACTACTAATTTTTACCAGTGACAGTAAGTTGATGGGCGATCTGGTGAACAGCAAACGCGTAAAACAGACAGGCTGGGTGATTGTGGTGCTGGTAGTGGCGCTGAATATTTGGTTGTTAGTGGGAACGGCACTGGGATTGTAGTGGAACTGGTGTCGGAGCAGGCATCACTGGCGGATGCGGCGTAAAACGCCTTATCCGCCCTACGTGTTTAATGGCGATGTCCATGTCCGCGGCCTTTTCCGCGATGATCATCACGATCGCGCCAGCCTTCACGATAGCCACGCTCATACGCTTTACGCTTATCCCAGCCACGGTGGTAGCCATTATCATGACGCCACCAGCGGTTCTTACGCCATTCATAATTGCGATGCCAGTAGTCACGGTCGCGCCAGTGACCACCGTCCCAGTAATTACCGTAATGATCGCGATCGCCAATTTGTAATTTGATTGATGGCAGTAGGGTGATTTCACCTGCGTTTGCCGCAAGCGGGGTAAATGCCATCAGGGCGGCCGCCAGAAACAGTGACCTGAACATTGTTATTCTCCTTCACGATCGAAGCCGTCAGCGGCCTGTTAACGCAATATTACGGGGAGGTAAAGCCCCGTATCATCGCCATAACTCTTAAATCATAAAGGAGAGCATTTTTTGCTAAACGTTATCGTGGGGTGGCTGTTGCTTCGGACGATTGACCATCATCATCGGCTTACCTGCTAATAACAGCCATGCCGGAAGCATGACGATACAGAGCAGCGGTAGCAATGTGGTATTGGGTACAACGACTGCCGCCATAAAAAGACTTAACCAGCCATCGCGTGTTACCACCAGCACGATGCCGAGAATAGCGCAGGAAACGGTTATTGCCGCTGGAACGGCGGGAACGTGCTCATGCAGCATCAACCCTAATGCCACCCCGACAAACACTGCCGGGAATATTCGCCCACCGCGAAAGCCGCTGGCGGCAGCAACCACGAGAGCGGCAAGTTTAATCACGGCCAGCAAAAAGTAATCGCTGGTGCTGAAAGCCTGATTTGCCACCATCTGCTGCATCTCATCCAGCCCTTTAAATAGCGAAACTGGTCCAGCAATAACCCCCAGAATACCGAGAATAAATCCGCCCACTCCCAGCATTAGCACCGGATTTTTAATCTGATGCATCATCGCGTGCAACCGTGGCAGACACCATACGGCAACCATCCCTGCTGCGATGGCAATCGCCGCCACAATTGCACCGCTGAGAATATCGGTCATCTCCATCTGCCCATAATGCGCAATGGGCAGTGAAAAATGAGGATGGAAAAACAATCCGGTGGTTAGCGCACCAGCCGCCGCCGCCATTAACGGCGCAAAGAGACGATCCCATAGCGGGACTTCACTACTGCCATTTAAGGTTTGCGAAAATATCAACGCCGCCGCAACAGGTGTGCCAAACAGCGCGCCGATGGTTCCGGCAGAGGCTAAAATAGTCCACTCCATCCGATTGACGCGCGGTAACAGACGAGCACCTATCGCAACCGCAAGGGCGATATTGACGGTCATGATCGGATGTTCCGGCCCCAGGCTGACGCCGCCAGCAAGACCGAGAATTAATGCTACGATAAGTCCTGGTAGCGCAGAGGGCGGAACCGGCGCGCCGATCAGCGGTTCACAGGCGGGGTCTGGTCCAGCATGCCCCTGGCTGAAACGGATAACCAACCCCACCGCAATACCTGTTAGCGTTAATATGGCGATGATCCAGAAAGGTGAATCCTGGGCTATCCCCAGAGTTCCCGGCAGTCGTAGCCAGAGCAAATTCTGTAATACCGAGGCGATTTTCATCACCACAATCAGAATAAGACTGGACGCAATCCCAATTGCCACGGCGGGGAGCGATAATAACAACATGGTTCTGGCTCGCGGATGGAGCATGTTCTATTCCTTATGCGGGGTCAGATACTTAGTTTGCCCAGCTTGCAAAAAGGCATCGCTGCAATTGGTGCTGAAACGATAAAGTAATTGTGTGACCCAGATCGATATTTACAGGGAGCCTGCCTTTCCGGCGTTGTTGTTATGCCCCCAGGTATTTACAGTGTGAGAAAGAATTATTTTGACTTTAGCGGAGCAGTTGAAGAATGACAAAGTATGCATTAGTCGGTGATGTGGGCGGCACCAACGCACGTCTTGCTCTGTGTGATATTGCCAGTGGTGAAATCTCGCAGGCTAAGACCTATTCAGGGCTTGATTACCCCAGCCTCGAAGCGGTCATTCGCGTTTATCTTGAAGAACATAAGGTCGAGGTGAAAGACGGCTGTATTGCCATCGCTTGCCCAATTACCGGTGACTGGGTGGCAATGACCAACCATACCTGGGCGTTCTCAATTGCCGAAATGAAAAAGAATCTCGGTTTTAGCTATCTGGAAATTATTAACGATTTTACTGCTGTATCGATGGCGATCCCGATGCTGAAAAAAGAGCATCTGATTCAGTTTGGTGGCGCAGAACCGGTAGAAGGTAAGCCTATTGCGGTTTACGGTGCCGGAACGGGGCTAGGGGTTGCGCATCTGGTCCATGTCGATAAGCGTTGGGTAAGCTTGCCAGGCGAAGGCGGTCACGTTGATTTTGCGCCGAATAGTGAAGAAGAGGGCATTATCCTCGAAATACTGCGTGCAGAAATTGGTCATGTTTCGGCAGAGCGCGTGCTTTCTGGCCCTGGGCTGGTGAATTTGTATCGCGCAATTGTTAAAGCCGACAACCGCCTGCCAGAAAATCTCAAGCCAAAAGATATTACCGAACGCGCGCTGGCTGACAGCTGCACCGATTGCCGCCGCGCGTTGTCGCTGTTTTGCGTCATTATGGGCCGTTTTGGCGGCAATCTGGCGCTCAATCTCGGGACATTTGGCGGCGTGTTTATTGCCGGTGGTATCGTGCCGCGCTTCCTTGAGTTCTTCAAAGCCTCTGGTTTCCGTGCCGCATTTGAAGATAAAGGGCGCTTTAAAGAATATGTCCATGATATTCCGGTGTATCTCATCGTCCATGACAATCCGGGCCTTCTCGGTTCCGGCGCACATTTACGCCAGACCTTAGGCCACATTCTGTAAATCCTTCCTGTCAAATCGGGAGATAACTCTCCCGATAATCTTTTAAATCATACAGTTAATTCAATTTTTCTTTGTGTCACCTCACAAGGCCGACCTGCGTCACACTTCCGTACAGCGGGATTAATTCTCCAGTAAATGCATTATTTGTCTGGTAACGGCGATTTGTTTTGCACGTTCATAATTTCACTCGTCAACTATCACTGAACGAGGAATTAACGATGAGTAAGAAACTGATTGCTTTATGTGCCTGCCCGATGGGTCTGGCTCACACCTTTATGGCAGCCCAGGCGCTGGAAGAAGCGGCGGTGGAAGCAGGCTATGAAGTGAAAATTGAAACTCAGGGCGCGGACGGCATCCAGAATCGCCTGACCGCGCAGGATATCGCCGAAGCGACCATCATCATCCACTCCGTGGCGGTTACCCCGGAAGATAACGAACGTTTCGAATCACGCGACGTTTATGAAATCACTTTGCAGGACGCAATTAAAAACGCTGCGGGCATCATCAAAGAAATCGAAGAGATGATTGCCTCTGAACAACAGTAATATTCGACAGGGATAATTGTTATGGCCATTAAAAAACGCAGTGCAACCGTTGTGCCTGGCGCATCCGGTGCGGCAGCGGCAGTTAAGAATCCGCAGGCCTCTAAAACCAGCTTCTGGGGTGAACTCCCGCAGCATGTGATGTCAGGGATTTCACGCATGGTGCCGACCTTAATTATGGGCGGTGTGATCCTCGCTTTCAGCCAGCTGATTGCTTATAGCTGGCTTAAAATTCCTGCTGATATCGGCATCATGGATGCTCTTAATAGCGGGAAATTCTCCGGTTTCGACCTCTCCTTACTGAAATTTGCCTGGTTGTCGCAGTCCTTCGGCGGCGTGTTGTTTGGTTTTGCCATTCCGATGTTTGCTGCATTTGTGGCGAACTCTATCGGTGGCAAACTGGCGTTCCCGGCTGGTTTTATCGGTGGGTTGATGTCTACCCAGCCGACGCAACTGCTGAACTTCGATCCCAGCACTATGCAATGGGCGACCTCTTCGCCGGTACCGTCCACCTTCATTGGTGCCCTGATTATTTCTATCGTTGCTGGTTACCTTGTGAAGTGGATGAACCAGAAAATCCAGTTACCGGATTTCCTGTTAGCGTTCAAAACCACATTTTTGCTACCGATTCTTTCCGCCATTTTTGTCATGCTGGCGATGTACTACGTCATCACCCCCTTTGGTGGCTGGATCAACGGCGGTATCCGTACCGTGCTGACTGCCGCAGGTGAGAAGGGCGCGCTGATGTACGCGATGGGGATCGCCGCGGCGACAGCAATCGACCTTGGTGGCCCGATCAACAAAGCAGCTGGTTTCGTTGCCTTCAGCTTTACCACTGACCACGTATTACCGGTTACCGCGCGTTCCATCGCTATTGTTATTCCGCCGATTGGTCTGGGTCTGGCGACCATTATCGACCGCCGTTTAACCGGCAAACGTCTGTTCAGTGCTCAGCTTTATCCGCAGGGTAAAACCGCCATGTTCCTGGCGTTTATGGGGATCAGTGAAGGTGCGATTCCGTTTGCACTGGAAAGTCCCATCACCGCCATTCCGTCCTATATGGTTGGCGCGATTGTCGGCTCAACCGCTGCAGTCTGGCTGGGCGCAGTGCAATGGTTCCCGGAGTCCGCTATCTGGGCATGGCCGCTGGTCACTAACCTCGGCGTCTATATGGCGGGGATCGCGCTGGGAGCAGTCATTACTGCGCTGATGGTGGTGTTCCTGCGTCTGATGATGTTCCGCAAAGGCAAATTGTTAATCGATAGCCTGTAAGAAGGACAATCCTGATGACATTACTCGCTTCGCTGCGCGACTGGCTTAAGGCGCAACAACTGGATGCGGTGCTTCTCTCCTCACGGCAGAACAAACAGCCGCATCTGGGGATCTCCACCGGATCAGGCTATGTGCTGATTAGCCGTGAAAGTGCGCACATTCTGGTGGACTCGCGCTATTACGCGGATGTAGAAGCCCGCACGCAAGGCTACCAGCTGCATTTGCTTGACGCGACGCACACGCTTGCAACCATCGCCAGGCAAATCATTGCCGATGAGCAGTTAAAAACGCTCGGTTTTGAAGGCCAGCAGGTGAGTTGGGAAACCGCGCACCGCTGGCAGTCTGAACTCAATGCGAAACTGGTAAGCGCCACGCCGGATGTGCTGCGGCAAATCAAAACGCCAGAGGAGGTGGAGAAAATCCGCCTCGCCTGTGGGATTGCCGATCGCGGTGCAGAGCATATTCGCCGCTTTATTCAGGCGGGAATGAGCGAGCGCGAGATAGCCGCTGAACTGGAGTGGTTTATGCGCCAGCAGGGCGCAGAAAAAGCCTCTTTCGATACCATTGTCGCCAGCGGCTGGCGTGGGGCGCTGCCGCACGGCAAAGCCAGCGACAAGATTGTTGCAGCGGGCGAGTTTGTCACTCTTGATTTTGGTGCGCTGTATCAGGGCTACTGCTCTGATATGACGCGCACCTTGCTGGTGAATGGCGAAGGGGTGAGCGCCGAATCTCACCCGCTGTTTGACGTCTATCAGATTGTTTTGCAGGCACAGCTCGCGGCAATCTCCGCGATTCGCCCCGGCGTGCGCTGCCAGCAGGTTGACGACGCCGCGCGCCGGGTGATTACCGAGGCTGGATTTGGCGACTATTTCGGTCATAACACCGGTCATGCTATCGGCATTGAAGTCCATGAAGGTCCGCGTTTTTCACCGCGGGACACCACGACGCTACAGCCAGGCATGTTACTGACCGTGGAGCCGGGGATTTATTTGCCAGGGCAAGGGGGCGTGCGCATCGAAGATGTTGTGCTGGTCACCCCGCAAGGCGCAGAAGTGCTCTACGCCATGCCGAAAACAGTGTTGCTCACGGGAGAGGCATAATGGATTTATCGCTATTAAAAGCGTTGAGCGAGGCAGATGCGATCGCCTCCTCGGAACAGGAAGTACGGCAGATCCTGCTGGAAGAAGCGGATCGCCTGCAAAAAGAAGTGCGATTTGACGGCCTGGGATCGGTGCTGATCCGCCTCAATGAATCGACAGGTCCGAAGGTGATGATCTGTGCACATATGGATGAAGTGGGATTTATGGTGCGCAGCATCTCCCGCGAAGGGGCGATTGATGTGCTGCCAGTTGGCAACGTGCGCATGGCTGCCCGACAGCTTCAGCCGGTGCGCATCACCACCCGTGAAGAGTGCAAAATACCTGGCCTGCTTGACGGCGACCGGCAGGGGAATGACGTCAGCACCATGCGCGTGGACATTGGCGCGCGCTCGTGTGACGAAGTGATGCAGGCGGGAATTCGTCCAGGCGATCGCGTCACCTTCGATACCACTTTTCAGGTTCTCCCTCACCAGCGGGTGATGGGGAAAGCCTTTGATGACCGCCTCGGTTGCTACCTGCTGGTGACGTTACTACGTGAGCTGCACGACGCCGAACTGCCTGCGGAAGTATGGCTGGTGGCAAGTTCCAGCGAAGAGGTGGGATTACGCGGCGGGCAAACTGCCACCCGCGCGGTGTCGCCGGATGTCGCCATTGTGCTTGATACCGCCTGCTGGGCGAAAAACTTTGATTATGGCGCGGCTAACCATCGTCAGATTGGTAACGGGCCGATGCTGGTGTTAAGCGATAAATCGCTGATTGCGCCGCCAAAACTTACCGCGTGGATTGAAACCGTGGCGGCAGAAATTGGCGTGCCGTTACAGGCAGATATGTTCAGCAACGGCGGCACGGACGGTGGAGCGGTGCATTTAACCGGCACTGGCGTACCCACAGTGGTGATGGGGCCAGCCACCCGCCACGGACATTGCGCGGCATCGATTGCCGATTGTCGCGACATTTTGCAGATGCAGCAACTTTTATCTGCCCTTATTCAACGTCTTACGCGTGAGACGGTTGTTCAACTGACGGATTTCAGATGATCTCCTGATTAACCCGGAGCGGTTATGCTAACGATTCAATTTCTCTGTCCTCTGCCTAACGGTCTGCATGCTCGTCCGGCGTGGGAACTTAAAGAACAGTGCAGCCAGTGGCAAAGCGAAATCACCTTCATCAACCATCGCCAGAACGCAAAGGCAGATGCGAAAAGCTCGCTGGCGCTGATTGGCACCGGCACCCTATTTAATGACAGTTGCAGCCTGAACATTAGCGGCAGCGATGAAGAGCAGGCGCGGCGCGTGCTGGAAGAGTACATCCAGGTGCGCTTTATCGACAGCGACAGCGTCCAGCCAACGCAGGCAGAACTGACAGCGCATCCGCTGCCGCGTTCATTAAGCCGTCTGAACCCGGATTTACTGTACGGCAATGTGCTGGCAAGCGGCGTCGGCGTGGGTACGCTGACCCTGTTACAGAGCGACAGCCTCGACAGTTATCGGGCCATCCCGGCCAGTGCGCAAGACTCCACCCGGCTGGAGCACAGCCTGGCAACGCTTGCCGAGCAACTGAACCAGCAACTGCGCGAGCGTGACGGCGAAAGCAAAACTATCCTCAGCGCCCATTTGTCGCTGATCCAGGATGATGAATTTGCAGGCAATATCCGTCGCCTGATGGCAGAACAGCATCAGGGGCTGGGGGCGGCGATCATCAGCAATATGGAGCAGGTTTGCGCCAAACTATCTGCTTCTGCCAGCGATTATCTGCGCGAGCGGGTCAGCGACATTCGCGATATCAGCGAACAGTTACTGCATATCACCTGGCCGGAACTGAAACCGCGCAACAATCTGGTGCTGGAAAAACCGACTATTCTGGTGGCTGAAGATTTAACCCCAAGCCAGTTTTTGAGCCTCGATTTAAAAAATCTTGCGGGCATGATTCTGGAGAAAACCGGGCGCACCTCGCATACCCTGATCCTGGCCCGCGCTTCGGCGATCCCGGTACTGAGCGGCCTGCCGCTGGATGCGATTGCCCGTTATGCCGGGCAACCTGCAGTGCTTGACGCCCAGTGCGGCGTGCTGGCGATTAACCCGAATGACGCGGTGAGCGGTTATTATCAGGTCGCGCAGACGCTGGCGGATAAACGCCAAAAACAACAGGCGCAGGCGGCCGCGCAGCTGGCCTATTCCCGTGATAACAAGCGTATTGATATTGCGGCGAATATCGGCACCGCTCTGGAAGCGCCAGGCGCGTTTGCCAACGGCGCGGAAGGTGTCGGGCTGTTTCGTACCGAAATGCTCTATATGGATCGCGACAGCGCGCCGGACGAGCAGGAGCAATTTGAAGCCTACCAGCAGGTGCTACTGGCGGCGGGCGACAAGCCGATTATCTTCCGCACGATGGACATCGGCGGCGATAAAAGCATTCCTTACCTCAACATTCCCCAGGAAGAGAACCCGTTCCTCGGCTATCGCGCGGTACGTATTTACCCGGAATTTGCTGGCCTGTTCCGCACTCAACTGCGGGCGATTTTGCGTGCTGCCTGTTTCGGCAACGCCCAGTTGATGATCCCGATGGTTCACAGCCTCGATCAGATCTTATGGGTGAAGGGCGAGATCCAAAAAGCGATCGTTGAGCTTAAGCGCGATTGCCTGCGTCATGCAGAGACGATTACGCTGGGTATCATGGTGGAAGTGCCGTCGGTGTGCTACATCATCGATCACTTCTGCGATGAGGTCGATTTCTTCAGTATCGGCTCCAACGATATGACCCAGTATCTGTATGCGGTCGATCGTAATAACCCGCGCGTATCGCCGCTGTATAACCCGATTACGCCATCGTTCCTGCGCATGTTGCAGCAGATTGTTACCACTGCGCATCAGCGGGGTAAATGGGTAGGTATTTGCGGTGAACTGGGCGGTGAAAGCCGTTATCTTCCGCTACTGCTTGGGCTGGGCCTGGACGAGCTGAGTATGAGTAGCCCGCGCATTCCGGCGGTGAAAAGCCAGCTTCGTCAACTGGATAGCGAGGCGTGTCGGGAACTGGCGCGTCAGGCATGTGAATGCCGCAGTGCGCAGGAAATTGAAGCGTTACTCACCGCCTTTACGCCGGAAGAAGACGTTCGCCCACTGCTGGCGCTGGAGAATATCTTTGTTGATCAGGCTTTTAGCAATAAAGAGCAGGCGATCCAGTTCCTGTGCGGTAACCTCGGCGTTAACGGGCGCACTGAACATCCGTTCGAGCTGGAAGAGGATGTCTGGCAGCGGGAAGAGATTGTTACCACCGGCGTTGGTTTTGGCGTAGCGATCCCGCACACCAAATCTCAGTGGATCCGTCATTCCAGTATCAGCATTGCCCGGCTGGTGAAACCGGTTGACTGGCAGTCAGAAATGGGCGAAGTCGAACTGGTGATCATGCTGACACTGGGCGCTAACGAAGGGATGAATCATGTGAAAGTCTTCTCGCAGCTGGCGCGTAAACTGGTGAATAAAAACTTCCGCCAGTCGCTGTTCGCCGCGCAAGATGCGCAAAGCATCCTGACGCTGCTGGAAACGGAATTAACCTTCTGACGTTAGCCCTGAAAACGGGCGCTGTACTCTCCCGGCGTCAGGCCAAACTGACGCCGGAAAATGCGACAAAAATAGTCGCTGTCCGGAAAACCGCAACGCTGTGCCACTTCATGAATCGACAGATGATATTTCTGCAAAATCATCCTTGCCTTTGCCATTCGTACCCAGCGAACATACTCGATAAAACGCATTGTTCCATGCTGAGCAAACAGTTTTGACAGATGATTGGGCGTGATATTAAAAAACTGAGCCACGCTCTCGCGGGTGAGCTGCTGGGCATAATTATCCTGAACCCAGTTACAAATGCTGTGATAGAGAAAATCGCCGCGCGGCTGCGAATTGCCCGGTGGCATATTCACCACGTTGCGGCAAAGATGCAGCAAACTTAACACCAGTGGCTGAATGATATTCTGCTCCAGCGGCGAACGGCTAAGATGGGTGAGGGCGGTAAGCATCGCTTCACCTTCGCCGCGTTGCAGGCTGGGAAGCTGGATCTGGCGGGCAGGATGCAACAACGACGTGGTGCGGCTATCGTAAAACGATAACCCAAGCCAGGTCGGTGCGAACACCAGGCTTAACAGCATCACCGGTTTGTTGTTGACCGGTAAATTAGCCGCGCGTGCCGGAATAAACAGCATTTCTCCTTCCACCATACGTTGCTGCTTTGCTTCCAGCAGATTGCCGTATTCGCCGCGTAGCACGATATCCAGACGGGGAAAATCAATACATAAACTGCCCACTGGCAATGAGGCAGGCTGGCTGGCAAACCAGACGCGCCCCAGTAGTTGCGGGTTAAGCACCAGGCCGCTGAACAGATCGGCGAAAAATTGTTGATCGGCGGGCAAGCCTGGTGCTTTCATGAAAGTTCCCGATTAAAGATGCATTAACTGGCGGAATTCTTTAACTTTGCTGCGGCTGACCGGCACTTCAAAATCCAGATCTTTCAGCCGCAGAATGTAGGTGTTATTAAACCACGGTTCGATCTCGCGGATTTTGTTCAGATTGACACAAAATGAGCGATGGCAGCGGAAAAAATGCGACGGCGGCAGCTTGCTGCAAAACTCGGTAATGTTCATCGGCATTACGTAGGATTCACGCCGCGTATAGACAAAGGTCATTTTCTCATGCGCTTCGGCGTAATAGATATCGTTAATTGGCGTGACGATGATTCGCTCATCTTTCACCAGATTAATGGTGTCATTCTCACGCGTTACCGTCGTGGCAGGCGTACTGCTGGTCTGCTGTTGTTGCCAGGCTGCTTCCAGTTTTTGTAGCATCCCGGTAATGCGTGACTCCTGATACGGTTTGAGAATGTAGTCAAACGCCTCCAGTTCAAACGCTTCTACCGCATGTTCTTTCCATGCGGTGATAAACACAATAAACGGTTTATGGGCGAACTGGCTGATGTTTTGCGCCAGCAACACGCCATCCAGCGACGGAATATTGATATCCAGAAAAATGGCGTCGACGCGGTTATGCTGCAAAAACTTCAACACGTCCAGACCGTCGTCAAAGGTGCCGACAATCTCCATCTGGCTGTGCTCTTTAATTAGCCAGCTCAGTTCCTGTTGTGCCAGGAATTCGTCTTCAACAATGATGACTTTCACAATATCACTCCGGCTCAAAGCAATAACGTAGCCTGTGAGGCGACTGGGGTGCGTTGGTTAGGAATGTAAAACGCAATTTCCGTTCCTGGTTCCAGGCGGCGGATATGCAGCCCCTCGCCATACAATAACTTCACGCGATGATGGACATTCAGCAGACCAATTTTATTGCCCGGCATTTCGTTCGCTTCGACCCGCTCAATGACTTTTGGATCGATGCCGTGCCCGGTGTCTCGCACCGCAATGCGTACCCGATTACCGCACTCTGCAACGCTGATGGTGACAACGCCTTTACCTTTGCAAGGCTGAATACCGTGGACAATGGCATTCTCCACCAACGGCTGGATCAGCAGGCTGGGAATGCAGCAATTCACCTCTTCATCAATATCATAGATAACCGTCAGCTTGTCGCCAAAGCGGGCCTGCTCAATGGCAATATAGTCTTTAATTTGATACAGCTCTTTTTTGATATCGATTTGCTCATCGTCTTTTAATTCAATGTTATAGCGCAGATAACGCGACAGATTAAAGATCAGCTGGCGAGCGGTATCCGGATTCAGACGGATTGACGATGAAATAGCGTTCAGAGCGTTAAACAGAAAATGGGGATTAATTTTGCTTTGCAGCGCGCGAAGCTCTGCCTTATTTGCCATTTCACGTAACTGCTCGGCACGCGAAACCTCCAGTTGCGTGGAGATGATTTGCGACAGACCGACCGCCATTTCCTGTAATGATGACGTAATCTGATGCGCGTGGCAGTAGTAAATTTTCAGTGTTCCGGTCACAACGCCTTTCTCCCACAATGGGATCACCAGCATGGAATGAATCTCTGGTGTGCGGTGGGCTTCATCATTGTTTTTAATGATGATTTTTCCGTAATTCATCGCCTGTCGGGTAGTCGGGCTAATGAAGTCATCGCCATTCTGATAGTTGTGTTCACCCACGCCGACATAGGCCAGCACATGATCAGTATTAGTAATCGCCACCGCATCGGCGTGAATGTCATCGCGGATAATTTCGCAGACCTTGCGTAATGACTCGCTATTGACATGGCGAAACAGCGGCAGCGTTTTGTTGGCAATATCCAGCGCCAGCTTGGCCTGCCGCGCGGCGCTGGCCTCTTTTTCGCCCTCAACGCTTTGCACCAGCAGCACAATAAAGCCGATACAGACGCTACCGAGGATCATTGGAATCCCGATTTTAGAGACGATATCGATCCCCAACGCGGTAGTTGGTGCCCAGACAATCACCAGAATCATGGTCAACGTTTCACATAACATGCCGCCGAGAATACCGACGCGCCAGCGCTGTGCTTTAGGGATTTTCAGGTTGATCCAGCCCGATATACAACCCGCCAGAATGCTGGTGATAAAGCAGGGGATCGCCGTCACGCCGCCGATATCAATTAAATAACGGTGAATACCTGCGATCACGCCGGTAATAATGCCTACCCACGGGCCAAACAGAATTCCGCCTGACATCACCGCGATAATACGTACGTTCACCAGCGAGCCTTCTACGGGAACGCCGGACCAGGTGCTGAACAGGGCGAACAGCGAGAAAATGGCGGTAACGGCGAGCAGCTCTTTCGGTGAGTGTGCCGACTTGTGCAACAGTTCGCGAAACAGGCGGATACGGATGAGAAAGAACAGGCAGATAAGCATTAACGCTGCCCGATCGAAGACCGCCAGCAGCATGTTGAATATTTCGTGCACGGGTGACTCTGAATAAGGATTAAACCTCTATGATAGGTAACCTGAAGGCTGATGACCAGCAGGCCGTTTTTGAGGAAAAACCACAATTTTAAAAGGGGATTGAAAGATAAATGGTGTATTAGCAATGCATCTCTTGATAATGCACATCTGGTTGGTAAATTTATTGAAATTATAATGTTAATAAAATGAGTGGTAATTTTCTTGTTAGCGTAGATAAATTTCCTGTTTTTGAAGTGGAGTTCCTCATTTAAAACCATTGATAAAAATGTTCTAAAACGCTGGACAGACAGAAATTAATCAGGCTATTTTCAAAACAGCCACCATCGTGGCAGCGTCGCTCGGACGGTCCGGGCGCTAACGTTAATCTGAGGAAATTATGGCTGACACTCGCCCTGAACGTCGCTTTACGCGTATTGATCGTCTCCCGCCCTACGTTTTTAATATTACCGCTGAACTGAAAATGGCTGCGCGTCGGCGCGGCGAAGATATTATCGATTTCAGTATGGGTAACCCGGACGGTGCGACTCCGCCGCATATCGTCGAAAAATTATGTACGGTGGCCCAGCGCCCGGACACGCATGGTTACTCCACGTCGCGCGGCATTCCGCGGTTACGTCGCGCCATTTCCCGCTGGTATCAGGATCGCTACGGCGTTGAGATCGACCCGGAATCAGAAGCTATCGTCACCATTGGTTCGAAAGAGGGACTGGCGCATCTGATGCTGGCGACGCTGGATCATGGTGACACTGTACTGGTGCCTAATCCAAGCTACCCGATTCATATTTACGGCGCGGTGATTGCCGGGGCGCAGGTACGCTCAGTGCCGCTGGTGGAAGGTGTCGATTTCTTCAACGAACTGGAACGCGCCATTCGCGAAAGTTATCCGAAACCGAAGATGATGATCCTCGGCTTCCCGTCGAACCCAACCGCGCAATGCGTGGAGCTGGAATTCTTTGAGAAGGTTGTGGCGCTGGCGAAACGCTACGATGTGCTGGTGGTCCATGACCTGGCCTATGCCGATATCGTCTACGATGGCTGGAAAGCGCCGTCAATCATGCAGGTGCCAGGTGCACGCGATGTGGCGGTCGAGTTCTTTACGCTGTCGAAAAGTTACAACATGGCGGGCTGGCGTATCGGCTTTATGGTCGGTAACAAAACGCTGGTCAGCGCGTTGGCACGTATTAAAAGCTATCACGATTACGGCACCTTTACGCCGTTGCAGGTGGCAGCGATTGCGGCGCTGGAGGGCGATCAACAGTGCGTGCGCGACATTGCTGAACAGTACAAACGCCGCCGTGATGTACTGGTAAAAGGGCTGCATGAAGCGGGCTGGATGGTCGAAATGCCGAAGGCTTCGATGTATGTCTGGGCGAAAATCCCGGAACCATATGCGGCCATGGGTTCACTGGAATTTGCCAAGAAGCTGCTTAACGAAGCGAAGGTCTGTGTCTCTCCAGGGATTGGCTTTGGCGACTACGGCGACACCCATGTTCGCTTTGCACTGATTGAAAACCGCGATCGTATTCGCCAGGCGATTCGTGGAATTAAAGCGATGTTCCGTGCCGACGGTTTACTACCCGCCAGCAGCAAACATATTCACGAAAACGCGGAATAAACACCATCGCCAGAAATGCAAACAGGAGCCAGATGGCTCCTGTTTTTCATTGCACAGTTTGCTTTTAGATCATCAGGGCAAAAGTACCGGCCCAAACGATGACCATAAAAGAAATGCCCATAAAGAAATATTTCACTTTACATCTCTCCGCGTAATTACTGTTACGCCTGAATGACTTCATTACACCTGATACAGTGAGTTGACACCGGGCAAAACGACCTTAAAAGTCCTGTATTTTACCGTGGGCATCACCCCAGAATTCTGAGCTAAACTGCTCCAGACGGCGCTAATGTACGCCTAAAACTGAAACGAGACAAGAGGCATTTTCTTATTTACTTTTAGTAACTTACAGGTGTCTCATATCGGCGACAGTTTAATTTCTGACGGTAATAATTAGAGATTCAGCGAAGGAAAAAACCTTAAGAAAAAAGCCATAAAAACCATGAGGTTATTATGGCTGATTTGAGGAGGGAAAGAGTAAGAGCAGTTTGTTAAATGTATAGCGACGATTCTCCCACCGGGCGCGTTTTAAAGCGACGGTGGATCCATAGGTACTGCTCCGGTGCGCGCATGATCTCTTTTTCGATAATCTTGTTCATATAGGCAGCGGCTTGATTTTCATCTGCCGGGTAGCCTTCCATCTCTGGGGTGATGTACAAACGATATCCGCTGTAATCCGCTTTTCTTACCATCGTTACGGTTAACATGGCTGCGCCAGAGAGACGTGAAAGGACATACGTACCATTGGTTGTGGCAACATTTTCCACCGCAAAGAACGGCGCGAAGGAGCTGCCTTTACGACCATAATCCTGATCGGGAGCAAACCATACCGCTTCACCTTTCTTCAGTGCACCGACAATGCCGCGCAGATTATTTCTGCCGATCATCGCTTTGTTAGAGCGCATGCGACCACGGGTCTGCACCCATTCCATCAGCTGATTATTATGTGGACGATAGGTGGCCATCATTGGCTGACAAAGTCCCATCACGCGGCCGCCCAGTTCCAGCGACATAAAATGGACGCCGACAACCATTACGCCGCGATTTTGCATTTGTGCGCGTTTAAGATTATCCAACCCTTCAACATCAAACCATTTACGTACGCGACTGTCGGGCCAGAACCACGCCATGCCGGTTTCTACCAGCGCCATGCCGAGTGAACGAAAGTTTTCGGCAATCATCTTCTCGCGTTCTTCCGCAGAATGCTGCGGGAAACAAAGTTCCAGGTTTTTACGGGCGATAGATTCACGCCGTTTCAGGAATGGTCGCGCCATTGCGCCAATACGCGTGCCGAGAAAGCAGAGAACAGGATAAGGAAGTTGTACCCAAAGCCAGAGTACACCAAGCCCAAACCATGTGAGCCAGTAGCGAGGATGCAGAAACTCGCGGGAAAATTTGCATTGTGGAAACATAGTTACCTTCTGTAGATACGAATTGTTGTATCGCAGAAGATTCCATGTCGACAGCGGTACACTCAATTGATTAGGCCATCATGTACGACAATGGTTCCTGTAAAGAGTGTAAAGACTAGTCAGGACATAACCACGAGGAGCATGAATGCGGTGGCTCTACTTTATCACTGGCTGACTGCTTTCAGCTACTGATTATTAATCGTGCAAAGTAAAAAGTTTTCCGCACGCAATAGCGTTGCATTTAACGTGCTGTTTTCATTGATGCTTAGCAAAAATTGCCAGAGGTTAAGGATTGTCTTACTATTAAAGTGACTGAAGTTACAGGTTTTTTAGCGCGGCAGGAGGTTGAGCTATGATTTATTTATGGATGTTTCTCGCCCTGTGTATTGTCTGCGTAAGCGGATACATCGGTCAGGTCCTGAACGTGGTCTCGGCGGTCTCTTCTTTCTTCGGCATGGTGATCCTCGCTGCACTCATTTACTACTTCACCATGTGGTTAACTGGCGGTAATGAACTAGTGACGGGGATATTTATGTTTCTTGCCCCGGCTTGTGGCTTGATGATTCGCTTTATGGTGGGGTATGGCAGGCGCTAGTGGGTCAGGATGGTTCATTTGGGCAGGTGTTCACATCAGCATCAGGCATGATTGTTCACCTGCCATGTGACAGACGCTATCGCACAGGATGGATAAGATAATTCGCCTTTGTCGGAAAAGGGGGCGGAATTTCATCTGTGAGGTTTAATGGTGGCGCATCTTCTCTCATTTTTAACAAAATCGCCTGTGATGGCTGAAATTTTGTAGAATGAGTTGTCGTCATCATTGACGTTTTTTCTGTCTCTTTATAGCTCGCCTCACTACCACCACCAGAAATAGAAAATGCAAAAACATTGCATGCCATAATAGAGACCAATAAAAATAAGCTAAAAAGCATTAAGTTTACTTTCATAGAAAGTTATCCTGAAAATGGTTCACTGAAAACCTACGACGTTATTGCTGTATTTACATATAATTAATCAGTATTTACATCGATATAATAAATGACATCTCTTTTTGGTATATAAGAATAGTTCTCTGTGACAGGAAGCATATTCCTACAACTGTAAGACTAAATGCCGCTTTGCGATAATAACTACAGTTGTAAGATAACCCTTTCAAAATGTCCGTTGCTCTCTGATTTCTCATTTCATGCTCACCCAATATGATGGCGGCGTTTTCTAAAACTGTTAAAGAATGAGGTAAGTATGAAACGTTTAATTATGGCTACGATGGTCACAGCAGTTCTGGCATCTTCAACTGTATGGGCTGCTGATAATGCACCGGTAGCGGCACAACAGCAAACTCAGCAAGTTCAGCAAACGGCAGCAGCAGAGCGTATCTCTGAACAAGGTTTATATGCGATGCGTGACGTGCAGGTAGCGCGCCTGGCTCTGTTTCATGGCGATCCGGAAAAGGCAAAAGAACTGACCAATGAAGCTTCCGCTTTGTTGTCAGATGACAGTACCGAATGGGCAAAGTTCGCAAAGCCAGGTAAAAAGACCAATGTCAATGATGACCAATATATTGTCATTAATGCATCTGTCGGAATTTCTGAGAGTTATGTAGCGACACCTGAAAAAGAAGCCGCGATAAAAATTGCCAACGAAAAAATGGCGAAAGGGGATAAAAAGGGCGCAATGGAAGAGCTTCGCCTGGCCGGTGTTGGTGTAATGGAAAACCAATATCTGATGCCGCTTAAACAGACTCGTAATGCACTTGCTGATGCGCAGAAACTGCTTGATAAAAAGCAATACTACGAGGCAAACCTGGCGCTTAAAGGTGCGGAAGATGGAATCATCGTCGATAGCGAAGCACTGTTTGTGAACTAAAGCTGACAGGCAATATATTGAGGTAAAGGATTTTACTCCCTCCAGCCGACAATTTTTTATGGCCACAATACGACAGGTTGTGGCCATAAAATTATTTGGCGCTCGCGGTTCTATAAACTCGAATTTTATCTTCCTCAAAGTAAACCGCAATAATCCCGTGTTATCACAAATCATTTATTATGTTATGTTTTATGGTACGCTTTAAAAAGCGTAATCATACCCTTACTTGTAAATCACTGGCGCTTCTTACAGTTGTAAGAATAACATCACAAATGTCGCGGCTCTCTCTGATTACCGCGAGCCAATATTTATCATATTCTTCTTTTCGTCCTCACTACTTACCATGCAGAAAGGAATTGGAAGTAGCGATGAAATGATTTTCAGTACTTGATACAGGAATTTAAAAATATCGAGTGCAGCTACGACGATATTTTGCGGATTATTTATAGAGGCGTTATGTCTTAAATAAACGCTAAATTAACACATATTTAATTAACTAATAGGTATTGCTATGTCAACTCCACTTCAAGGAATTAAAGTTCTCGATTTCACCGGTGTGCAATCTGGCCCATCTTGTACTCAAATGCTGGCCTGGTTTGGCGCTGACGTCATTAAAATTGAACGTCCCGGCGTTGGTGACGTAACGCGTCACCAGCTGCGAGATATTCCTGATATCGATGCGCTTTACTTCACCATGCTTAACAGTAACAAACGTTCTATTGAATTAAATACCAAAACAGCGGAAGGCAAAGAGGTAATGGAAAAGCTGATCCGCGAAGCTGATATCTTAGTCGAGAACTTTCATCCTGGGGCCATTGATCACATGGGCTTCACCTGGGAGCATATTCAAGAAATCAATCCACGTCTGATTTTTGGTTCGATCAAAGGGTTTGATGAGTGTTCGCCTTATGTGAATGTAAAAGCCTATGAAAACGTTGCTCAGGCAGCGGGTGGCGCGGCATCCACTACGGGTTTTTGGGACGGTCCGCCGCTGGTAAGCGCTGCAGCGTTGGGTGACAGCAACACCGGAATGCATTTACTGATCGGTTTACTTGCTGCTTTGCTGCATCGCGAAAAAACGGGGCGTGGGCAACGAGTCACCATGTCAATGCAGGATGCCGTATTGAACCTTTGCCGCGTGAAATTACGCGACCAGCAGCGTCTCGATAAATTGGGTTATCTGGAAGAATACCCGCAGTATCCGAATGGCACATTTGGTGATGCAGTTCCCCGCGGAGGTAATGCGGGTGGTGGCGGTCAGCCTGGCTGGATCCTGAAATGTAAAGGCTGGGAAACCGATCCTAATGCCTATATTTATTTCACTATTCAGGAGCAAAACTGGGAAAACACCTGTAAAGCTATCGGCAAACCAGAATGGATTACCGATCCGGCATACAGTACAGCCCATGCCCGACAGCCACATATTTTCGATATTTTTGCTGAAATCGAAAAATACACTGTCACTATTGATAAACATGAAGCTGTGGCCTATTTGACTCAGTTTGATATTCCTTGTGCACCGGTTTTAAGTATGAAAGAAATTTCACTTGATCCCTCTTTGCGCCAAAGTGGCAGTGTTGTCGAAGTGGAACAACCGTTGCGTGGAAAATATCTGACAGTTGGTTGTCCAATGAAATTCTCTGCCTTTACGCCGGATATTAAAGCTGCGCCGCTATTAGGTGAACATACCGCTGCTGTATTGCAGGAGCTGGGTTATAGCGACGATGAAATTGCTGCAATGAAGCAAAACCACGCCATCTGATATTAACGGGGGCTTCTGGCTCCCAATTTATAAAAATTTCGAGGTTATTAATCATGTCAGATCAACTTCAAATGACAGATGGTATGCATATCATCGTTGAAGCATTAAAACAGAATAATATTGACACTATTTATGGTGTTGTAGGTATTCCTGTGACGGATATGGCACGCCATGCCCAGGCGGAAGGCATTCGTTATATTGGTTTTCGTCATGAGCAGTCGGCAGGCTATGCCGCTGCGGCAAGCGGTTTTCTTACCCAAAAACCAGGGATCTGCCTGACAGTGTCTGCGCCAGGATTCCTCAATGGTTTGACCGCATTGGCCAACGCAACGGTAAATGGTTTTCCGATGATCATGATTAGCGGCTCCAGCGACCGCGCGATCGTCGACCTACAGCAAGGTGATTATGAAGAGCTGGACCAAATGAATGCGGCAAAACCGTATGCCAAAGCAGCATTCCGCGTTAATCAGCCGCAGGATCTTGGCATTGCATTGGCACGCGCTATCCGGGTCTCAGTATCGGGTCGCCCTGGCGGAGTTTATCTTGATTTGCCAGCAAATGTCCTGGCCGCGACGATGGAAAAAGACGAAGCGTTAACCACGATTGTAAAAGTTGAAAATCCGTCGCCAGCATTATTGCCATGCCCGAAGTCAGTCGCTAGCGCAATTTCGCTTTTAGCAAAAGCTGAACGACCATTAGTTATCCTTGGCAAAGGCGCGGCGTATTCACAAGCTGATGAACAGCTTCGTGAATTTATTGAAAGTGCCCAGATTCCATTCCTGCCAATGTCTATGGCGAAAGGGATCCTGGAAGATACACATCCACTTTCTGCGGCAACTGCGCGTTCGTTTGCCCTGGCAAATGCTGACGTTGTCATGCTTGTTGGTGCACGACTGAATTGGTTACTGGCACACGGTAAAAAAGGATGGGCGGCAGATACACAGTTTATTCAACTGGATATTGAACCGCAGGAAATTGACAGCAACCGCCCCATTGCTGTGCCAGTCGTTGGCGATATTGCATCCAGTATGCAAGGTATGCTGGCAGAACTGAAACAAAACACATTTACGACTCCACTGGTATGGCGCGATATTTTAAATATCCACAAGCAGCAAAATGCACAAAAAATGCATGAAAAGTTAAGTACAGATACCCAACCATTAAATTACTTTAATGCATTGAGTGCCGTGCGCGATGTTTTGCGCGAGAACCAGGATATTTATTTAGTTAATGAAGGGGCAAATACCCTGGATAATGCACGAAATATTATTGATATGTATAAACCACGTCGTCGTCTGGATTGTGGCACCTGGGGTGTCATGGGCATCGGTATGGGCTATGCCATCGGTGCTAGCGTGACCTCTGGTTCTCCGGTTGTCGCCATTGAAGGTGATAGTGCTTTTGGTTTCAGTGGGATGGAGATTGAAACGATTTGTCGATATAACCTGCCGGTGACGATCGTTATTTTTAATAATGGCGGCATCTACAGAGGAGACGGTGTTGATCTCAGTGGCGCTGGTGCACCATCACCAACAGATCTGTTGCACCATGCAAGGTATGACAAATTAATGGATGCGTTTCGTGGCGTTGGCTATAACGTCACCACGACAGATGAACTTCGTCATGCTTTAACCACCGGTATTCAGTCGCGCAAACCGACCATTATTAATGTGGTCATCGACCCTGCAGCAGGAACTGAAAGTGGCCATATTACCAAACTTAACCCAAAACAAGTCGCTGGTAATTAAATACTGACATCGTCTCCTCTTGCCAACTCATTATCGATGGTGAGGGGACCCTTATCGGAAATACTATTATGCTAACATTTTTTATTGGCGATTTATTGCCTATTATCGTAATCATGCTGTTGGGTTATTTTAGCGGCAGACGAGAAACTTTTTCAGAAGATCAAGCCCGGGCATTTAATAAACTGGTATTAAACTACGCTCTTCCTGCGGCCCTATTTGTTTCTATTACCCGGGCAAACAGGGAAATGATTTTTGCGGACACTCGCCTGACCCTTGTATCACTTGTGGTTATTGTCGGATGTTTCTTTTTCTCCTGGTTTGGTTGCTACAAATTTTTTAAACGTACCCATGCAGAAGCAGCAGTATGTGCATTAATTGCAGGTTCACCTACCATCGGATTCCTGGGGTTTGCAGTTCTCGACCCTATTTATGGTGATTCCGTATCAACAGGTTTAGTGGTAGCAATTATTTCTATTATTGTTAACGCAATTACTATTCCTATTGGTCTGTATTTGTTGAATCCTTCCTCAGGAGCGGATGGTAAGAAGAATAGCAATCTGAGCGCATTAATTTCTGCGGCAAAGGAGCCAGTAGTATGGGCACCTGTTCTGGCAACGATCCTGGTGTTGGTTGGGGTAAAAATTCCGGCAGCATGGGACCCAACCTTTAATCTGATTGCGAAGGCTAACTCAGGGGTAGCGGTATTCGCTGCGGGGTTGACTCTGGCTGCACATAAATTCGAGTTCAGTGCCGAAATTGCTTATAACACCTTCCTGAAGCTGATTCTGATGCCACTGGCGCTGCTTCTCGTGGGTATGGCATGTCATTTGAACAGCGAACATTTGCAGATGATGGTACTGGCAGGCGCCTTACCGCCGGCATTCTCCGGAATCATTATTGCCAGCCGGTTTAATGTCTATACCCGCACTGGTACAGCATCATTGGCTGTGAGCGTACTGGGCTTTGTCGTCACGGCTCCCTTGTGGATTTATGTCAGTCGACTGGTTTCATAATTAATCATGTTATTGATTTTACATAAATGCCGAAGTGTCTTTTCACCTTCGGCTTTTTTCAAGGCATAAGCAAATGACAAATAATGAAAGCAAAGGGCCGTTTGAAGGCTTATTAGTTATCGATATGACGCATGTCCTTAATGGGCCTTTCGGAACTCAACTTCTTTGTAATATGGGCGCAAGGGTAATTAAAGTTGAGCCGCCAGGTCATGGTGATGATACCCGCACATTTGGTCCCTATGTGGATGGACAGTCACTCTATTACAGTTTTATTAATCATGGCAAAGAGAGTGTGGTTCTTGATTTAAAGAATGATCACGATAAAAGTATATTTATAAATATGCTTAAACAAGCTGATGTATTAGCTGAGAATTTTCGCCCAGGTACAATGGAAAAACTGGGGTTTTCATGGGAAAGGTTACAAGAAATCAACCCGCGCCTTATATATGCTTCATCGTCAGGTTTCGGACATACCGGTCCGCTAAAAGATGCTCCTGCCTACGATACCATCATTCAGGCAATGAGCGGGATAATGATGGAAACAGGATACCCTGATGCTCCGCCAGTGCGCGTTGGTACCTCTCTTGCGGATCTATGTGGTGGTGTTTATTTATTCAGCGGAATAGTGAGTGCACTTTATGGCCGCGAAAAGAGCCAGAGAGGTGCGCATGTCGATATAGCGATGTTTGATGCCACGCTGAGTTTTCTGGAGCATGGACTGATGGCATATATCGCGACTGGGAAGTCACCACAACGCCTGGGAAATCGCCATCCCTACATGGCACCTTTTGATGTTTTTGATACTCAGGATAAGCCGATTACAATTTGTTGTGGTAATGACAAGCTTTTTTCTGCGTTATGCCAGGCACTGGAGCTTACAGAACTGGTTAATGATCCCCGATTTAGCAGCAATATTTTACGCGTACAAAACCAGGCTATTCTTAAACAATATATTGAGCGAACGTTAAAAACGCAGGCAGCTGAAGTTTGGTTAGCCAGAATACATGAAGTTGGTGTACCCGTCGCGCCGTTATTAAGTGTGGCTGAGGCCATTAATTTGCCACAAACTCAGGCGAGAAATATGTTGATTGAAGCCGGAGGAATAATGATGCCAGGTAATCCGATAAAAATCAGCGGCTGCGCGGACCCGCATGTTATGCCGGGAGCGGCAACGCTCGACCAGCATGGGGAACAAATTCGCCAGGAGTTCTCATCATAAATGTAAGATGTGCTGGTAAATAGCTCCCACATTAGAACATTGTGGGAGCCGCAATTTAGTCATTTTTCTGACAGAAAACAGCAATCTCCTGGTCCAGCTCTGCAATGTGTTCTTTTACAGAGTTCAGCAACTGAAGAATTTCAGGCTTACTGTCATCTGAAACAGGTGTTATTTCTAACTGATGGCTAATATTAATCAACTTTTGCAAATTCAGGATGTTAGCCGCACCGTGGATGCGATGAATACACTGATGGAAAGTTCTGTTATCGCCAGCTTCTAGTGCATGAAACGCAGCGGGTAGATCTTTATGCGTTTCATGCTGGAAAGTCATGAGAATCTCCTGCATCAGTTGTAGATCATTCGCCGTATTATTCTTCAGGGCCTCGATATCAAGGTGGCGATACTGAGGTGCAATATGCGCAACCTGGTGTAACTGACTTAAATGTGTTTTCAGTACATCCAGAGTCAACGGTTTGAACAAACATAAGTTCATGCCGCAATTTAACCCTTTTTCACGTTCGTTAGCCTGTGCGTTGGCTGTAAGCCCCCAGATGGGTAAGGAAGAATTTTGCTCACGGAGTTTGCGAGTCAACTCAAAACCATCCATATTCGGCATATTTACGTCAGTAATAAGCAGATCATAATGTTGCATACTGATTTTGTGTAGCGCTTGCACACCATCAGTGGCTTCATCAACATCATATCCTAATAGATTTAGCTGGCGTTTGAGTAATAGCCTGTTGGTCGGATGATCATCCGCGATTAATATGCTCAACTTTTCAGGTAGTGTGATAGGTTGTTCTGCTTTTGTCTCTATAGCCGCCACTTGTTGGGTAATTTCTACCGGGATTGTGATCGTAAATATCGTTCCTATGCCTGGATGACTTTCTAATGACAAATCGCCCTGCATGTTTTTTATTAATTCTTTGCAGATCATTAAGCCTAAACCAGAACCTGTTTGCTGACGACCTGCACTTGTTTGGCTATAGCGTTTAAACAGTTGTTGTTGTTCTTCCTGCGATAATCCACTTCCAGAATCCATAATCGTCATTTTGATAACAGCGTGGTTGTCATCAATGTGACCCAGGGAGGTCGTAATTTTTACTGCTCCCTCGGTAGTAAATTTGAGAGCATTACTCAGTAAATTAGATAAGACCTGCTTAAACGCCTGAGGGTCGATCTTAACCAGGTAGCGTTCAGGAAACGTACTGCTGCAACTTAATGCGATGGATTTGCTTGCAGCAATCGCACCGAAAGAGTGACAAGTGTTCTGGACTAAAGTAGGGATATCGACCCATTGTGGTTGAAGTTGATAGTTACCCGATTCAATTTTGTCGACATCAAGGATTTCACCAATTAAGCCGAGGAGTGATTGTCCGGTGGCGTAGGCAAGTGAAATCGCCTCCACCCGTTGCTCCTTGCTAAGACCAGAACCCGACAGTAGTTCCAGGAAGCCCATAATGGAGCTTATTGGTGTTCTTATTTCGTGACTCATTGTTGCCAGAAACTGGCTTTTTGCGACAGTTGCATTGATCGCTTTATTTCTCTCTACTTCGAGTGCATGAATTAAATCACGCGTCTCGGTAATATCTTGCCAACCACAAATATAAACAGCATGTTCGCTTGCTGGCAGATTACATAAGGTATGCCAGTGATTAATGCATCTTTTCTCGATGCCATTATCAATTTCAAATACCTGTGTGTATATTGTTCGGTTTTCTTTCGTTTCTGCTGTGACTTCATGCGTATTAGAAAAAACATCTTTAAAGGGGGATTCACTGTTTTCTAATGGTAACATTGCACTTTTATAGTAATCAGCAGTGAAATAATGTTCAAATGCACTATTGTGACTAATGACATTACCTTGCCAGTTTACAACATAAGTTGGATTCGGTAAGGAGTCCGAGAGTGCTTTCCGGAATGATATTTGGTTTTCTAAATCACCCTGAATAACTTTACGACGACGAACTGAGCGTAACAGGTAGAATCCCCATAAAAGGCTACTGCCAACTAATAAAACGGATAATGTCGTAACAATATAAAATTGCTCGCTATAGAGGTCCCATGTATCAATGGTCACATTGGGCATTTTAATCCATTTTTCGGTCAGGCGCAGAACTTCGCTTGGGGGAATTGCATTCAGTGCTTTATTAATAATATCCTTAAGTTCCGGTTCTCCGCGAGGAAAAGCGAACGAAAGTGATGCATTCTGAACGCCGGGAATAAGAAAATGATAAAGTTCATTAGGATAGTAATGGTCGATCATGTAACGCGAATTTAACTGTGTCGCGACCAGAGCATCAAGTTCACCTTCCTTGACCTTGTGAAATGCAGCGCTGGCGTTATCGACTTTTATCCACTCTACCTCCGGATACATCTCTTTTAATTGCGAATGAAGCTCATAATAATATGGAATGGCAACTTTCATTCCTTTTTTTAATGTTTGTTCACTGTCAGGCGCTTTTTGCATGACAAAAACGTAAGGCGTTGTTATGAAGGCTTCAGCAAATGAAACATTATTTTCTCGATCTTCACTATAAATAGCGGCGGGCAATATATCCCATCCACCGGGGTTAAGCTGTGTCCCCGCATGAATATTGTGTGAAACGGTGATCGGAGAAAAATTTAAACCTGTTTGCAAGGTAATAATATTAAGAATATCACCCATCACGCCCCGAACTGAGCCAGTTTCATCTGTCATAGAATAGGGTGGCGAGTAAGGATTTTCCAGCACCTTTAAATCGGGATGCTGCTTAATCCACTGTTTTTCATGTTCAGTGAGTTCTAATGGTTTGTTCAGAAAGGCCAGGTTTCCTGTATCAAGCCAATTTTGTGATACTTCATAGCTAGACTGGCCCCCTGAATCTCCAGACAACCAATATCACTTAAATAAGTGATAGTCTTAATACTAGTTTTTAGACTAGTCATTGGAGAGCAGATGATTGATGTCTTAGGAC